>CAYHEI010000047.1:0-11648 GCA_964355385.1 uncultured bacterium
GCCCGCACCGGCGCAGGCGTAGCGCACCCTGAGCTTGGGTATCGCTCAGCCCTGAGCGCCGCCGAAGGGCCAGAGGGAAGCGGCGACTGAGATTCCGGCTCAGCCGGAACCATTCATAGTCCCCGCACGGCTCCGCGCCCATGCGCCTGTACAGCCCCCGCCCGCCCGAGATGTAGACCCCGTCCACGCCCTCGGCCTTGAGCCGTCCCCACGCCATCCGGTTCAGCTTGGTGGCGATGCCCTTTCCCCGGTATTGGGGATCGGTCATCACGTTCCCGTAGCTCGCCCAGAGCAGCGTCGCCCCCTCCATCGCGACTCGCGCCGGCCGCGCCGCCACGTGCGCCACCAAGCGCTTCTCGTCGAATGCCCCCCAGCAGTGCCTCAAATTGGAGGGCCCGTAGATATCCGGCTCCTCCTTGATCAGTCGCGCCGGCCGCAGCAGCCACTCTGCGAAGACCCGGTTGTACAGCCGGTTCATCGCCGGCATCTCGTCAAGCCGCAAGGTACGGTAGATCATCGCACTCAGGTCAGCTACTCGCGCTGCGGTAGCGGCGGAGGGCGAAGGCAAAGAACCAAGAAGAGAAGACCAGGAGTGCCCCTGACACGACGAGCCCCCAGGCCGCCTGCCACCAGGGGAGGCGGTGGAGGTAGGCCTTCACGGGGAAGTTCACGATGACGAGCATGGGAATACAGTACGTGAAAATGAACAGCAGCTTCCCCCGGAAGATCTCCGCGGGGTTGCGGGCGATGTTGGTCATCTGCCACCAGATGTCCATGGTGTTGAAGCGCATTACCCTGAGTGACACGGTGAGGCTGATTAACATGATCGAGTAATACTGGCCGACTCCGTTCACGGCCAGCAACGCGAACGCGGCGAGGTCGGCGGGGGAGGCCGTGAACCCGAGGTGCCAGCCGGCGTAGACGATCATGGCCAGACCGATGAGCGTATCCGCGAGGTCCTCGAAGCTGGCGTACCGCGTCGAGACGATGAACTGCGGATGGACCGGCTTGATCAGGTAGAAGTCGAGCGTGCCGGTGGTGATGGCCTGGGGCAGCCCCATGAGGTTGTTCATGAAGAGGGTGCCGAAGAGGCGCAGGATGACGTGGCTGGCGCCCAGGAGGAAGAACACCTCGTACTTGGTCCAGCCGGCGATCTCGTTCACGTGGGAGAAGACGACGGCGAACATCAGGACACTCATGAGGAACCACCAGGAGCCGGTGAGCAGGGTGAGGAAGAAGTTGAGTCGGAACGACATCTCGCGCGCCAGGCAGTTCTTCACGAACGCCCACCAGATGCGCAGGTGCCGTCTCATCCGCCCACCGCTCCGTAGCGGCGGATGCCGCGCTTCCAGACCCAGGCGGTGAGGAGGGAGAGGCCGAGGACCCAGGCGGTCTGGATGGCGAGCCCGACGAGCGTCTCGAAGGGGTCAAGCTGACCGAGGTAGACCTTCATGGAGAAGTAGCGCTGGTAGGCCCAGGGGAGGGAGCCGAGGACGGCGTAGACCTTCTTGGGGAGCAGCTCGAGCGGGAACCAGGTGCCGTTCAGCATCATCTGGATCGGCATCAAGGCGTGGAGGAAAGCGGACGTCTCGAGCATCCAGAAGGCCAGCAGGCCGATGAGGAGGCCCAGGAGGAAACCGATCTGCATGCCGAGGAAGACCGACAGCAGGAACGCGCCCCAGCGCCAGGCCTCGCCGGGGACGACCAGCACGGAGCGGGCGAAGAACAGCACCAGGGCGGCGGGGATCGCGATCAGCACGGTGTTGATCACGACCGAGGCCATGCGCAGGTGCCACTCCACCATGATGTAGTTCACCGGGCGCACCAGGAACTTGTTGAGCTGGCCGTCCTTGATGGCGCCCGTGACCTCGAACTGCATGTCCCCCATGAAAGACACCAGCCCCACGAAGGCGGTCACGAGGTAGTACGAGAGCATCCGGTGGGCGTCGAAGCCGCCCGGCAGCATGGCGGTTCCGCCCCCCCGGAAGACCGCGGACCAGAGCAGGAGCGAGGTCACCAGGGGGAAGAGCATGAAGAAGAGCTGGAGGAAGAAGGAGCCGCGGTAGGCGAGGGTGTCGGCCATTCCGACCGCCATGACCTGGCGGTTGAGGCGGGAGAAGGGAAGCGAGGCGGCGCGCATGAAGGGCATCCGCCTATCGTACCCGGCGGGCGAGGCGGCCGGGTTTCACCGCCTCGTACACACGGTAGGAAGCGTTCTCCGCCACCACGGCGTAATCCCCAAACGCGCGGCGCAGCAGCGGCGCATAGCGAAGGAAGCGGTTGGCCACGATTCGCAGCCGGCCGCCGGCCGCCAGCCGACCCGGGGCCTCGCGGATCAGCGACTCGGTCGCCCCGGTATCCGTCTCCTCCCCATCGTGGAAGGGGGGATTGCTCACGATGAGGTCCCAGGGCCCCAGGCCGGTTCGACCACGCTCGCCGTCCGCACCTTCGAAGACGTCCGCGGCGACGACCGCGCGTTCGTCGAGGCCGTTGGCCTTGAGGGTCCGGCGGGCCGACTCGACCGCCAGGGCGTTCGAGTCAGCGAGCGTCACCCGGGCGCGATGCCAGGAGGTCATCAGCGCGGCCCCGACGACGCCGCAGCCGCACCCCCAATCCAGGACGGCCCCGGCGGGGCTCGCGCCTTCGAGGGAAGACAGGAGCAGCGCCGTTCCGGGATCGAGGCGGCCAACGCTGAAGACGCCCGGGAAACCCCGGACGGCCAACTCCACACCGAGACCGCGCGCCATCCACCCCGTCTCCCAGTCGTCCAGCGCGGGACGCGGAATCCGCCGCGCCTCGCGCGTCAGACGGTAGAGGACGCAGCGGCGGGCGGCGTCCCGCCCGGTGAGCGGCCCGATGCGCTCGATCAGCAGCGTCTGCGCGGAGCGCGCGCCCGCGCGCACCGTCCCCACGACCCAGATCGGGGCGCCGCGGCGAATCATCGGCGAGACCAACGAGAGCAGGAAGTCCTGGTACTCCCGGCCGCGGGGGAGCGCGACGACGGCGGCGTCATGCCCGCCCGCGGGCGGCGGCGGCCACAAGCCGAAGAGCGCACCCAGCCGGTCGCCGGCACGCTCGACCTTCTCGGCGCGCCGGTGGAGCGCGTAGTCCAGCGAGAAGGCGGTGATCCGGGCGCGGGGGTCGGCGGGCAGCTCGCGCAGCGCTGCGGGATCCGGCATATTCACGCCCAGCACCTGGGAGCCCTCGAGCTTCCCCTTGAACCGCAGCAGCGCTTCCGTCAGGGCCGCGCCGGTCACTTGGCGCTGAAAACCTCCGCGATGACCTCCTCGATGGGCGGATCCTCGATGGTGAGGTCCGCGATGGGCAGTTTCGAGAGCAGCTCCGCCGTCACCGCGGCGGCGCGGTCGCGCGGAACGCGCAGGTCCGCGACCGGGCCGTCCAGCCCGGCGATCTCGCCGAAACCGGCGAGCTCGTCGCGCCCCAGGGCGCGGCTCGCGGTGACCTTGATGTGCTTGGCGCCCGCCCAGCGGTCCACGAGTCCCGCGAGCGGGCCATCGTGCATGATCCGGCCGTGGTTGATCACGAGCACGCGCGAGGTCAGACCCTTAATGTCGCCCATGTTGTGGCTCGTGAGCAGGATCGTGGTGCGGCTCCGCGCGTTGTACGCGCGCAGGAACTCCCGCACCTTCTGCTGCGAGACCACGTCCAGGCCGATCGTCGGCTCGTCCAGGAAGAGGACCCGGGGGCCGTGCAGGAGGCTCGCGATCAACTCAAACTTCATCCGCTCGCCCAGGGACAGCTCGCGCACCTGGACCTCCAGCCGGTGCCCCACGTCCAGCAGCGCGACCAGCTCGTCGACCGTGCGCGTGTACCGGTCCTTCGGGATGCCGTAGATCTCGCGGTTGAGCGCAAGGGAGTCCCGGGCGGGGAGATCCCACCAGAGCTGGTTCTTCTGGCCCATCACCAGCGCGATCTGCCGGCGGTACTCGTCGGCCCGCTCCCACGGCGTGAACCCCAGCACGCGCGCCGTCCCCGCGGTGGGATAGAGGAGCCCGGAGAGCATCTTGAGGGTCGTGGTCTTGCCCGCGCCGTTGGGGCCGAGGAAGCCGACGAACTCGCCCTCGGCGAGCGTGAATCCGATGTCCTCGACCGCCCGCACTTCCATGCGCTCAGGACGGAAGAGGCCCTTCAGCGCGCCCTTCAACCCGCCGCCCCGACGGGTGGTCTGGAAGACTTTCGTGAGCCCGCGGACTTCTATCGCATTCAGCTGCGGCTCACCTCTCCGGCTCGGTGCCGCTCAGGTCCACCGGCTCGATCTGGTAGTCGAAGTACCGGCTCTTCAGCGCGAGCTCCTGGCGGTTGAGGGTCTTCATCATTTCCTCCACCTGCTCCGCGGAGTCGGCTTGGAGCTCGATGGTCCCGTCCATGTGCCACGACACCAGGAAGTTCTTGGGCATCGGCGGTCCTCCTCAGTTGCGGGCGAAGGAATCCAGCAGGCGGGGCAGGAAATCGTCCAGGGTGGGGAAGTCCGCGCGGTGCAGCTCGTAGTCTTCCAGCCCGAGCGCCAGCGGGCGCTCGTACACGAACCCGCCGTCCTCGTCGAAGCGGAGCAGCGCATCGGCGGCGGGCTTCTCGCCGCGCCGCGCCAGCAGCCTGCACTGCACCGCCTGAACGAGGTGGTCCTCCAGGCAGTCCAACGGTTCCCGGTAGCCGAGCCGGGCGAACCCGTCCCGGCCCTGCTCGAACACCCGGACGAAGGACCGGGCCGCGAGCGCCGCCCGGCGGAGCGCAGGCCGGATGTAGGCCCGCACCAGCTCCCGCTCGGCGCAGACCGCGGCCTGGCCGGGCGCGGCGAAGGTGAGGCGGCCGTCGGGTTCGATGAACGGCCCGGTGACGTGGCAGGCGAGCGGCCCTTCCGGGGTCTCCAAGCTGAGGCCGAAGCTGAAGCCGGCGGGCATCAAGAGCGACGCGGCGCACAGGATGCTCCGGTGCGCGGCGCCGAAGTATCCCTCGAGCGCGTCCGTCCAGGAGAGATCGCCCAGCGCCGTCTCGTACTCGTCCACCGCCGTCCGGTAGCTGTCGCCGTGCGTCCGGAGGAAGTCCAGCGTGTCCCCGTCCAGCGTGAACGCCGCCGCGGCGTCCAGGTAGCGGGTGAGCCGCGTCAGCCCCTCCTCCGCGAGGCCCAATCCGGCCCGGGCCGCGGTCTCGCGCGGGAGGGCGTACGAGAACCCGACCTTGGGCAGGGAGTCCGCCGCGAGCGCCACCTCCAGCAGGCTGTCGAGCCAGAAGCCTTCCTTGATCAGGGCCGCGGTCTCCACGACGGCGGGGGAGCGACGCTTGTTGTCGTACCGGAGCCAGACGGCGCGCCGGAGGGGGTGGACCGCGCGGGACTGATACCGCGTGCCTTCCTCGGTGAGGTTGACGAGCGCCAGGACGATCTCGATGTTGGGCATCCAAACCACGGTGGGGCGCACGCCGACTGGCATTCTCGGTCTATTATATGGTTTCAACTTGGAAAAGCTAAGGATCAGAATGGAGCGGCAGGGCCGGGCGGGGAAGACTGTGACCGTGATCGCGGGCTTTACCCGCGAGAAGCGGCTCATGGAGGCGCTGGGCTCCGAACTCAAGCGCACCCTCGCCACGGGCGGATCCTTCGAAGGGGCGGAGTTATTCTTGCAAGGCGACGTCCGGGCGCGCCTGCGCCCGCTCCTCGTGGCGCGGGGATTTACGGTGAAGGGGTAATGGAGAGCGAGCCCCAGGCCTGCTCGAGGACCGGGCCGAAGACCCCCCGCTGCCAGCGGCGGACGCCGAACTGGCTCGTCCCCGTCATCTCCTGGTCGTGCAGCTCGGGATAGAGCACCATGTTCTCGAGGCTCCGCGTGGGCCACACGGTCGAGGCGCTGATCCCGAGCTTCACCGCCTCCTGCTGGCGCAGGTCGTTGAGCGTCCGCCACCGCGCGCGGGCCTCGTCGTACCAGGGGCTGCGCGTCCGCTTGCCCTTGCTCGGATGCGCGATCGGCGGCGCCTTGCGCCCGCGGTCGATGGCCGCGCGCAGCTCCCGCTCGATGTCGAACAGCCAGCGCCGGTTGGCGTTGGGCACGGTCTCGAACGGCTGGTCGGGATCGCGGGAGAGCGCGAGCAGCGCCTCGTTGGAGAGCACCTTGAAAGGCGGGCGGTCCAATTGCTTCGCCGACCGCTCCCGCAAGAGGTACAGCTCGCGGTAGATCGCGAGCTCCGGCGGCTCGAGATCGAACGTCCCCTTGGCGGTCGCGAAGGCCTCCTCGGGGGGCGGGCCCGGCTCGAACCGGATCCGTTCCATCAGCGCGCACTCCTCGACCATCCATTCCGTCCGGCCCAGGGAAGCCAGTTTCGCGTCCAGCGCCTCGCGCAGCGGCAGCAGGTGCGCCGCGTCGCCCGCCGCGTACTCCAGCGCGCCCGGCGGGATCGGCCGCCGCGACCAGTCCGACCGCTGCAGCTTCACGGGCTTGTCCACCTTCACGTTCAAGTAGGTGAGCAGGGCCCGCCCCAGTCCCATCAGCTCCGCGTTCAAGAGCTGCGTCGCGATGGCGGTGTCGTAGAGCCCCGCGAAGTGATACCCGTACTGCTTGTCGAACGAGCGCAGGTCGTAGTCGCACCCGTGCAGGACCTTCTGCACCTTGGGATCCGCCATGAGCGCGCCGAGCTTCGAAAGATCCTTGACGGCCAGCGGGTCCACCAGGAAGACCGCGCCCGGGATCGCGATCTGGATCAGCGAGACGGTGTCGTCGTAGTGGAAGAAGCCGTTGGCTTCCATGTCCATGGCGAAGCGGGACTCCCGCGCCATCCGCGTCGCCGCCTCGTCCCAGCCCCGCTGGGTGTCGACGAAGGTGAAGGGAAGGGCCGCGATCTGGTTCAGGCCGGCCCCGACGCTTCCGCGAAGCCCATCGTGCGGACGGCGTCGGCGATGGCCAGAAACACCTTGGGGGTGAGCCGCTTCACGGGGAAACGGCCGTTTTGCAGCGAGATGGAGATCTTGGGCTCGCCGTTGTTGTAGGCGCGCAGGGACACCTCGTACACCTGCCCGTCCACGGTGACCTCGCGCTTCTCGATCTCCTTGTCCAGGGCGGCATCGTACGGCATGGGATGATTTTACTATATTCTCTAATGGATGCCGCGCCCCGCGCCCCACCGCCCAAACGTCGTCCTTATCAACGTCGACCAGTGGCGCGGGGACTGCTTGGGGGTCGCGGGGCACCCGGTCGTGTCGACCCCCTACCTCGACCAGTTCGCGCTCGACGGCGTCCGCTGCACGCGCGCGTACGCCGCCACGCCGGTGTGCATCCCGGCCCGCGCCTCGCTGTACACCGGGCTCACGCCGCGCACGCACGGCCGCGTCGGGTACCGCGACGGCGTGCCGTGGCCGTACCCGGTGACGATCGCCGGCGAGTTCACCCGCCACGGCTACCAGACCCAAGCCATCGGCAAGCTGCACGTCTTTCCGGCGCGCTCGCAGTTCGGCTTCCAGCACGTCATCCTGCACGACGGTTACCTGCACGCGACGCGCAAGCGCGGGCGCGGGCTGGAAGCGGAGGACGACTACCTCCCGTGGTTGTGGAAGGAGCTGGGACGCGAAGCCGACTACTTCGACCACGGCCTCAACTGCAACTCGGTCGTCGCGCGGCCCTGGGACAAGGCGGAGCGGCTGCACCCGACGAACTTCGTCGTCACGCAGGGGCTGGAGTTCCTCCGGCGGCGCGATCCCGGCAAGCCGTTCTTCCTCTTCCTCTCTTTCCACCGCCCGCACCCGCCCTACGACCCGCCCGTGTGGGCGTTCGAGCAGTATCTGAACGAGCCGATGCCGGACCCGCCGCTGGGGGACTGGGCGGACGCGTTCGCCGCATGGGCGAACCCGCGCCGGCCCGACGCGTTCGTGGGGAAGATGGACCCGCGCGTGCTCCGTCGCGCCCGGGCCGGCTACTACGGTAGCATCACGCACATAGACCACCAGATCAACCGCTTTCTCGAGGGGCTCCAGGAGGCGGACGCCCACGCCAACACGTACGTCTGTTTCGTCTCCGACCACGGCGAGATGCTGGGCGACCATCACCTCTGGCGCAAGGGCTATCCCTACGAGGGCTCCGCGCGCGTGCCGCTGATGCTGCGGGGCCCGGGGGACGGGCCCGTGCGGCGCAACGCCGAGATCGGCGAGGTGATCGAGCTGCGGGACGTGATGCCCACGTTGCTGGACTGCGCGGGCCTGCCGATTCCATCATCGGTCGAGGGGAAGAGTTTCCTGCCGCTCGCGCGGGGCAAGCGCCTGCCCTGGCGCCGCCACCTCCACGGCGAGCTGACGCTGTTCAACCAGTCGCTGCAATGGCTGACCGACGGGAAGGAGAAGTACGTCTGGTTCAGCGGCTCGGGCCGCGAGCAACTCTTCGACCTCGAGGCGGACCCCACGGAGTTGCACGACCTCGTCCGCGACTCTCCCGCGCGCGTCGCCCGCTGGCGCAAGCGGCTCATCAAGGAACTCCGCGGGCGCGAGGAGGGCTTCACCGACGGCCGCCGGTTGATCCGGGGCCGCAAGGTCAACGCGGTGCTGGCGCACCTGCGCAAGGCCGCCGGGATCGCGTAGCGTGGATTTCAAGCTCGTCCTCACGCTGGTGTCCCGGGCGTTCAAGAAGTCGCGCGTGCGCTACGCGGTGATCGGCGGCGTCGCGGTCAGTCTACGGTCCACGGCACGCGCCACGCAGGACCTGGACTTCCTCGTCCATGGAGACGATCTCGCGAACGCCGATGCCCGGCTCCGGGACCTCGGCTACGAGCGCGATCTCCTCACGCGGAACTTCTCGCGGTACGAGGGCCCGGTCGAGCGCCTCGGGCTGATCGATCTCCAGCACGGCATCCACGGGTATGCGCTGCGCATGCTGCGGCGTGCCAGGCGGGTCCGCCTTCCGCGGACCCGCATCACGGTTCCGGTCGCCGCGCCGGAAGACCTCATCGGATTGAAGGCCCAGGCGATCGCCAACAATCCGTCCCGGCGACACCAGGACATGGCCGACATCCTCTCCCTCGTCCGGACCCACCGGCGACGCCTGGATTGGAACAGGATCCTTGGCTACTTTGAGAAGTTGCAAATGCGCCCTGCGGGTCTTAGGATCAAGTCGAGCGTGGAGAAAGAACGATGACCAAGGCCGAATGGAAGAGCTACGTGGACGCGGCGCGGGATCCCCGCATGCGCCGGGAGGCGCAGCTCGTCCACGGGGCCCCGGTCCATCGCCGCCACAGCAAGCTGGAGGCCGTCCTAGCCTTCCTCACCGCCGCGAGCCGCCTCAGCAGGGCCAGGCCGCGTCCGATCGGCTCCGAGCGCAAGATCGTCCTGTAGCGAGCGCATGCCGGCCACGACGTTCCCCGCGACCAACGAGGACGGCCAGAACGTCAACGTGACGATCGACGCCGATCCGGCCGCCGGAACGGCGCACGTCACCTCCACCGACGGCGAGGACGGGACGCTCACCGGAGTGACCGTCAGCCCGGACGGCAAGACCATCAAGGGCAAGGCGAAGATCGGCCCGTTCAAGGGCCCCGCGACGGTCACCATTGATTGCGATGCCGTTCCGCCGACGGTCACCGTGGTGGTGGAGGATCCCATCTTCGGGGTGACGATCAAGACGATCGTCTACACGATCACCCACGCCACGCAGGACAAGCTGATCGCGTGGATCAAGAAGCTCAAACCTCAGCCCGCCGGGGGCGGAAAGGGCGGGGCGGGCGGCGCCAAGCGAAAGCGCCCCGTTGTCCGGCGTCCAGCCCGCCGTCGGAAACGAAATTCCCGTCGCCCGCGTCGGCCTCGAACTTCGAAGAAACGGAGAGGATAGCCCTAGCTGATATCGCTGATCTGAAGGAACTCTCTTGGCCGGGCGCAGACACCGTGCTTGGGCCTCGGCGACGCTCGGCCCTGAGCGACGCCGAAGGGCTTGCGGCCGCGACCCGGCGTTGACCCGGCGGCGGGCCCGGGCGATGCCAGGTCGTAGATCGAAACGGTGCCGCTGCCCGCCACGTCCACACCCGAGGAGCGCCGATGACCCCGCAGGAAACGCTCGAATGCCCGTGCTGCGGAGACGACGGTGCCGCTGCTGACGCTGACGGAGAGATCGTAGAGCCCTCGGATCTCGAGGATGGCGAGATGGCTCCTATGGTGGACGAGGTTGATCCGCTTGAAGAGGAGCTCATGGATGGAATCATCTCCCCTATTCAGGACGAAGATGCAGCTTCCGCTGCAGCCCCTATTATCCTACGCGGCCCTGCTGAGCTCGGTGCCGCTATCCGGCACATCACGTTCTCTCGTCCGTTCGACCCGCAGATTACTAGCGACGCCGAGCGTCTTCTTCAGCGTATCCTGATCGGTATCGACCTTCCGAAGGAAGTTGTCGCCGGTATGACGGACGCCAAGTACGCGAACGCGATTGTCGTAGAAGACAACTTCTACAAGATGCACATCGAGCCGATGATCCTTAGCATCGTTGACTCGTTCACTGTCCTCCTGATGCGCACCGTTCTCCGCTCCATGGGCTTCGAAGAGGACGAGATCGCTCGCGTCGTCGTCTGGTACGACCCTTCCCCTGTCTCCACCAAGCCGGACAAGGCAACCGCAGCTACCACGGGCTACGAATTCGGCATTATCTCTGCGGAGTCTTGGCGCCGGACCAACGGATTCTCCGAGTCGGCTGCCCCGCCAGGACTCGAGCGCATCCAGCGTGTCGCTATTGACCGTGGTCTCCTCAACGAGGTTGTCACCGAGCGCGCCATGCGGTCCATCGATCCTGACCTCTTTGATGAGGTTCGGCAGGCCTCAGAGGAGGCAACGGACGCTGAAACCCAGGATGCCGTACAGGCCGGCCTGGACGGCGCACCTGCAGACCCAGCCGCAGAAGACCCTGAGGCGACCCCTGAGCAGCCTCCTGTCGCCCTCACCGAGCCGTAAGCGAGGAGCAACACGTGGCGAATGGCTACTCTTCAGGAGAACGACGCGCGAACGTCCGAAAGCAGCTTCGCGACCGTAAGGGACGCTGGATCGAGATGGGCCTCAGGGTCCGTTTCTCGCTGAACAGCGAGTACGCGGTCGGCGAGGTTACCGAAATAGACACCGAGAACGACGAAGTCTCTGTCGAGACCCCCGACGGCACCACCCACAAGCTTGGCTCCAAGGAGCTCGAGAGCATCGGGGCCAAGGCGACTCTTCCTGACGAGAACAGCGCACAACAAGAACCTACCGAAGGAGAGAGCAGTGACCGAGAACGAGCCGACACCAGAGAACGAGCCGACACCGGAGGAGAGGAGGAAGCTCCTGCTGGAACGTCTGACGTGGACTCCGGACCAGATAACGGTGACACCTCCGCAGAAGACGGAGAGCCCAGCGGAGAAGTAACCGAGCCCGAGGAACCGCCTGCCCTTACGCTGCAGCTTATGGAGGCGCAAAAGTCTCTGTCACGGTACGTTCTCACGCAGGACCACGATGACATCAACGGAAAGCTTCGTACCGGTGTGTTCGGCGGAGACCCGGACACTCTTGACCGAGAGATCGAGAACCTAGACCTTCTCCTAGAGAACGACACTCTTGAGGAAGACAAGACAGTCTATCGGGGTATGAGAATTGACGACTTCATTCCCGGTGCCCGCGAGTTCGCGGACTCTGTTGTCCCTGGTGCGAT
>CAYHEI010000048.1:0-11591 GCA_964355385.1 uncultured bacterium
GAGCGACTTCCCCGTCACGGTCATCACCCGGCCGTTCAGCATCCCGTGTTCCAGCAGGTACCGCATCACCGGCGCGAGCCCGCCGATCCGGTGGATGTGGATCATCGTGTACTTGCCGGACGGCTTGAGATCGGCCAGCCACGGCGTGGTCCGCGCGATCCGCCGGAAGTCGTCCAGCCCCAGCTTCACCCCCGCGCTCTTCGCGATCGCGATCAGGTGCAGGACGGCATTGGTGGACCCGCCCAGCGCCATGGCCACGGTGATCGCGTTCTCGAAGGCCTCCTTGACGAGGATGTCCCGCGTGCCGATCCCCCGCTTCAGCAGCCCCAGGACGGCGCGGCCCGCCGCGAAGCAATCCGCGGACTTCTCCTTGCTGATCGCCGGCTGGGACGACGAATTGGGCAGGCTCATGCCCAGCGCCTCGATGGCCGAGGACATCGTGTTGGCGGTGTACATGCCGCCGCACGAGCCCGCTCCCGGGCAGCCCCGGCACTCGATCTGGTGCAATTCCTGCGCGGTGATCTTGCCCCGCTGGTGCTCCCCCACCGCCTCGAAAATCGAGATGATGTCGAGCTCCCGGCCGCCCAGCTTCCCCGGCATGATCGTCCCGCCGTAGACGAAGATCGCGGGAACCTTCGGCAGCCGGGCCATCGCCATGAGGCACCCGGGCATGTTCTTGTCGCACCCGCCGATCGCCACGAGCGCGTCGAAGTACTCGCTCTGCACGACCCCCTCGATCGTGTCGGCGATCCACTCCCGGCTGGGCAGCGAGTACTTCATCCCCTGGGTGCCCATCGAGATGCCGTCCGAGACCCCGCTCGTGGTGATCGTCTGCGCCTTGCCCCCGGACCGGTTCACGCCCCGCGCGGTCTCGAGGGCGAGCTTGTCGATGTGCATGTTGCAGGGGGTGATCTCGCTCCAGGTGGACGCCACCGCCACGAGCGGCTTGGAGAAATCCGCGTCGGTGAACCCCAGCGCGCGGAGCATCCCGCGGGCGAACGCCCGCCGGTCCCCGCCGGTGATCGTCTCGGAGCGGCGCTTCATCGCGCGGGAGCCGCCGAAACGCCGGCCGTACCGGAGCCTGGACAGGTCATCGTAGTTCACGACGATCACGGCGCCTCTCCGGCGCTTGGCGCAGACCGCCGGATCCGATCAGGACCAGCGATCCGGTGACGGGAAGCGCGCGTCCCCATGCTTCCAGCCATTCCACCACCTGACCGGGCCGGCTCAATTCTCTTCGGGGCATGGCGTATTGTACCGCCATGACCCCACTTACTCGCGGGGATCAGCCTCCTCGGGGAGACGCGTTCCACGAAAATCCGGCCCTGTGCGTCGGGGGAAGGCCCGCATCCCAAACGACGGCGTAGTCGAGCACGAACCCCAGGAACCGGAACCCCAGCCCGAGGGAAGGGAGGAACAACGAGGGAGCACCGTCCGGACGTTGGACGTCGCCACCCAGCCCGGCCCGGAAGACGGTCCATGGTGCCGGGGCCCACTCGGCGCCGGCCGCGATGCTGAGGGCTCCCGCCTGGAATTTGACTTGCGCGCCGAGCGGCATGACGCCGTCGTGCGAAAGCCAGGCCCCACCGGCGGTCACCGCGATGGGCAGCGGCTGTACGGCCAGCGGCGTTCCGGCGTTGGCCACCGCGGCCCACAGCGTCCCCCACCCCCAGCTGAAATTGGCTCCGCCGTCGCAGGCGACCGCGCCGCGCGAGGCTCTCGCCGCACCGTAGCTCTCGCCGACGTACTTCGCCGTCAGCCCCGCCCGAACGGGCCCGAGCATGCGCGCTGCGACGAGGCCCGCTGCCGTGCCGCGATAGGCCAGCGACTCGGTCTGCAGGGCGAAGAACGCGTCCATGCGGTCAAATGGAGCCGTCCCGATCGACGTCACGTAGGCGCCCAGATCCGCCCACTTGGTCCCGAACCCCGCCGCAGCGCCCACGAAGGTGTCGGCACCGGCCACACGATGACCCGCGAGCGACACGGCGGGCAGGGCCTGACGATCCCCCAAGTTCGCGGGGTTTGACACCACGGCGAGTACGTCCGAGCCCGCCGCGGAGAGCCCCGCGAGCGCGGCGCTCCGGGGCGACGCCTCGAGCGAGAGAAAAGAGGCGGTCGCGTTGAGCGAAGCGGCATGCGCCGCAGCCGCTCCGCAGCAGGCGAGCATCGCGAAGATGGCGCGCGCGCTCCTCATCGGGTGATCATGAGGCGCGCCTTCGCTGACACCCCAGGCCCGTTCACGACGATCCAGTAGACGCCCGCCGCGAGGTCGTTGCCGCCCCCATCCTTCCCGTCGAACACCCAGAGACTGTCCGTCGTGGACCCCTGGCGGACCGGACGTCCGCTGATCGTGAACACCTTGATCTGAGTCGAACCGCTGCTCGTCGGGTGAAAACCGACCGCGCAGGTCATTCCCGACCGGTCGAGGAGATTGGGGGCCACCGCGACGGCGCCCGCGGGAAGGGACGCCAGGAACTCCGCGGTCACCTCCAGGGGGGAGGACCAGTCGGACTCGCCGCCGTACTCGTCCTTCGCCTTGACGCGGGGCAGGTAGCGTTTCACCGCCGGCCAGACGTGGGACAAGGACGCGCTTGTCCCGCTCGCCACCAGTCCCGTCCAATCGTCGACCTTCCCGTCGCCGTCCCAGTCCCACCCAAACCCGACCCGGTCGCCCTTGGGATCGGTGCTCGAGGCGGTGTAGTCGTAGGGCAACCACGCGGTCACCGCCGTCGGACCCGTCGGGGTTCCGGGCGGGTCCGGCGGCGGATTCAGCTTCAGGATCCTGGCCTTCCCCGAAGAAGCCCCTTCCCCCGTGTTGACGGAGTAGCCGACAATGACGGCGCTCCCCGCCGGGTCGATGGCAATCCCCTCCGGAACTGCCCAGTCCCCGACCGAATGGACGGCGCGCCACGCGACGGACAAGTCGGACCGCAGCGCGACGACCGCAAAATCGTTCCTCCCGCCGGAATACCACTGCTCCGCCACGTAGAGTTCGCCCTGGGGGCTCAGCGCGAGGCCGGCGGCATTCCGAGCAACGTAATCCTCGCGTATGTCCGCCAGTTTGGCGCCCGCGGGTGAATACCTGAGAATTTGCAGCACGCCGCCTTCCGCACATCCTACGAACGCCGAGCCGGATGCCGTCACCGCGATGTCCAAAGCCTCGTTCCAGTACGGTCCTGCATAAGGAACATCCCACATCAGGATGCCGCCATGGCTGTATTTCAGCAGACGGACGTCGCCGTTCCCCGCCCAGCCATACGTTCCGGCCACGTAGGGGTTGCCCTGCGCATCGGTCGCGACGGCAACCGCCTCGTCATACTGTCCACTGTCGTAGACCTGCGCCCACATCACTCCGCCGTTCCGGTCGAGCTTCGTCACGCCAATGTCGTCGGTCGCATTGTGGTTGACCGCCGCGACGTACACGCTCCCGGACGCATCCACGGCGACAGCCCTTCCCCCGGCTGCGCGCCAGAGTTCCGTTCCGGACGGATCGTATTTGATTGTCTCCGCGGTTCCCGTGACAATGACGTTTCCGTCGGACCCGACGGCGACTCCGCCGCCACCCGTCGTCCGCGTCCACAGGACCGCCTTCGCGGGGGAGTACTTCATGACCCAAGGCGACCACGTCGCCCACGTCATTCCCGTGACGTACGTGTTGCCTTCGACGTCGACGGCGACGCGCTTCGGCTCCATGCCGGTACCGGCCGGGGAGTTGAGATCCCAGAGAACCGCCGCGGAGCTCGCGGCTGCAGGGCCGTGCAGCGAGCCGATGAGCGCCGCCGTCGCGGTCACGGCGAGGACGCGGAACGCGCGACGCGCGACCGGTCTCACTTCGCCCTCCCTTTGGGCGTGTGGCCCTGCCCCGGAGCATGCTGCTGACCCCCGCTGGGCTGGCCTTGCCCATTGCTGTTCCCCCCCGGCACCTGTCCGCCCTGGTTGGTCAGCTGGACCTGGCCGGTCAGGGACACGGACGTCACACCGTCGGTCGCCGTCATCCGCACATCATACCCGCCGCCCTGGACGACGTGGCCGTCGTCGCCCACGCCATCCCACGTGACCGCGTTGCCTCCGGCGGGATCGGCAGTCGGGGTGAACCGGCGCACGGGAGCGCCATGCTTGTCCGTCACCACGAGGACGACGCTCGCCGGCACGCTCAGCGCGAAGCCGATCTGAAGGGTCCCGCCGTTCTTTGGATCGAAAGGATTCGGCGTCACGGTCAGCCCGCCAACCGCCAGGACCCCGCCCGTCGAGACCAGCGCCCCGGAGACCGGGGAGAGTCTCCGGTCCTGAAGCGTCCCGCTCCCCTGGTCTTGGTCGCCACCGCTCCGTCCGGCCCTCCCGAGCGCCGCCGCGGGCACGCGGAGCGCCTCGGGACGCGCGCGCTCCGCCGCCACGATTGCCGGGGGCGCGAATCCAAAGACCTGCACGCGGTTGTTGTGCGTGTCGGCCACGTACAGGAGCCGCCGCGGGACGTCCCACGCGAGCCCGTGCGGCTCGTGGAACTTGCCCTCCGCGGACCCGAATCCGCCGAACCGCCCCAGCGCCCCTCCTTCGAGGTCGAGGACGGCGATCTCGTGATGCCCCGTATCGGAGACATAGAGCTCGTTCCCGTCCGGTGCGAGCGCCAAGCCGTACGGCTGCCTGAGAGCCGTGCCCGTGCTCAAGACCCGAAGGAGCCGGCCTTCGTCGTCAAATGCCTGAATCCGATCGTTCTTCTGATCCGCCACGAACACGGTCCCATCTGCGCTCACGACGATGCCCGCCGGCTTGCGGAACTCCCCGCCGCCATTCCCGGATTGCCCGAACGCGGACAGGAACGAGCCCGTCGGATCGAAGACCTGGACGCGGTCGTTCATGGTGTCGGAGACGTAGACATTGCCCTGGCTGTCAACCGCCAGCCCGGAGGGCTGGTGGAACTGTCCCGGGCCGCTCCCGGCACCCCCGAACGCCGAGAGGAAGCTCCCCCGGTCGTCGAACACCTGGACACGGTCGTTGTACCGGTCCGCGACATACAACCGGCCCTGCGATCCGACGGCGACCGCCACTCCCTCGGGCTGGTTGAAGTGGCCATTCGCGGCTCCATGCCGCCCGAACTCGAAATCAAACTCCGCCATGCTGTTGAAGACTTCGATCCGGTGATGCTGGGTATCGCTCACGTACACCTGCCCATCGGCGCCGGCCGTCACGCCCACAGGCAGCCGCAAGTCTCCCGCCCCCTTCCCCTTGCCGCCGATGCTCCGAATGAACGCGGGCAGCGGGATCGGCGGCGGCGGCGACACGATGGTCCCCGGCCTGCCGCCCTTGAAGCCGTCCACGGTCACCGTGCTGGAGTTCTCCACCACGTCCTGCACGGTCATCCGCAGCGTGTAACTCCCCCGCGGCAGATGCGCGGCGAACCACCGCGCCAGGAGACCGTTCGTGACGGCGCTTCCAAAGAGGCTCTGTCGCTCGATCGGGAAATACACGGTCGTCCCCGTGACCGCGAACTCCAGGCGGTAGAAGTCGAAGTGGAGGTCGTTGGCCGTCCCCTCGACCTTCTGGTTCCCATGAATGCGATCGCCCGGATCGGGCTCCGTGAGCAACGCGTCCGGCGGGGTGTTGTCGAGCGTAATGGCCCGTCGGCCCGCGACCTCCGTATTCGAAACGTGATCCGCGCCCTGCCAGGAGACGAGATGCACCCCGTCGGGGAAGGAAGAGGGAACGGTCAGGGATGCCTCGAAAAAGAGGCTCGCGGACGATTGCCTCAGCCCTCGGAAGAGCAACCCGTCGATGAACACGTTCACGGACGCGACGCCTGATGGGATCGGGCCGCCGTCGTTACTGGTGAACGTGAATGGCGTCTTGGAAGAGACGACGATGGGCTCGGCGGGATATCGCACCGAGTTACTCGGCTGGCCGATGGACAAGACCTATGGGGATGAGAACGGCGTCATCGCCATATGCGGGAAGACGATAATGTTTGGCACGGCACTCTTGATGTGCCCATCCCGACGCAATTCGTCCGCAACCGCCTCTGCCTTTTCCGGAGGCACGACTACTACAAACACTCCCGATTCGCCATCTCTCACATTCAGACCGCGCCCCTGCAGCAGACCGAGAGCATCATTGTCGCGCACACCTTCTTTGAACAACACCATCAATTCACCCGGCTTCGCATAGATCTCCTCCCCCCGCCAGATGATCTTCTTCGCCCCCAGATCGCTCGCAAACTTATCGTGATCATAGAGGCCAATCTCAGCCCCGGTAACAGTTCGTCCCGACTCAAGTCGAATGATGCGCTTGGCGGGATCCTCTCTCCGCTCTCTGACATGACACGCCTGAACAAGAAAGGACAGAAGGATCAGAGGCAACAAGAAAACAATTCCAGGGATGCTCCAATCTGGCGAGGCCCGCTGAGACGGACTGCGAACCTTCACCGAACGCACTCGACCTGCAGGTGGGAGCAGACTGTCCTGCTCATCACCACGCCGACGGGTGTCTCGCTCCGCGACTCCATCACGTCCACCACCGGAATGCCACTTGCGATGTGGTGTTTCGTAACGTTCACGGCGACGATCTGCTTGCCCCCGTCGTCGAACAGCCGTGTTGCCAGTGGCAGGCCGTCGCTGTTCACGTCCTCCTCCATTCTGGCGAAGAGTTTCGCCTGACCTTTCGGGACGAACTCCATGGTTCTGGTCTTCGGCCCGAAGATCGGGTTGTTCTGGCGGAGAATCTTGATGTCGAAGTGCTTCCTCTGCTCCGCGGGGTCGGCGCCCAAGAAGCGTTCGCTCATGCCGAAGAACTGTTCAGATACTGAACGCGCTGGTTTCCGGTGTCCGCGACGTACAAGAGGTCGTCCGCGCCCTTCGCGTCGACCGCCACCCCGGAAGGACCGAAGAAATGCCCGCCGCTGCTGCCCGTCGCGCCAAGCACGGATTCGAAGGTCACGGTCGCTTCCAGCGCGCGTGGAACGGCTTCCGGCCTGATGCCGAGAGCGCAACCCGCCAGCGCCATGCCGACCAGGACGGGACGCAGCCGTCGCCTCGTCAAAAGGTCACCGTAAGCGTCAGCCGATTGCGATCCTCGTGCGCGTCGCCGGTGACGAAGGCGTAATCGGCGCTCGCCGACGTTCCTCCGGACCCCGTCCCCATGCGGAAGCCCACGCCGCCGGTCAGTCGCGCGTCCCGTACCCCGGCCCGAAGGCTCAGGACGTCGGCCACCCGCCACTCGGTTCCGGCCGTCCACTGCACGCGGATCCTGCGAATGGGCGTAAGGGCGTCGGCGGAGAGCAACCACGCGCCGAAGGGCTCCCAGGAAGCTCCCAGCCGTGCGACCGTCGGCAGGACGGTGCGGGTACCGTCCAGCCACCGCACCACGGTGCGACCGAGGTCTTCTCCGCCGACTCCGCGTTTCACCGCATGCGGAACGCGCCCCGACCTGCCGGCGGTCACTCCGCAGCCCCAGCCGGATGTGGAGCCCGCCTTCCCCACCAGCGCCTTGGCGGCGCCCCCCACTTGCAGCCAGGGCGTGAACGCTCTGCCGTACCCCATGAGAAAGGAGCCGTCGCTCTCTCGCCCGAATCCCGCCAGCTCCACCAGCGGCTGACGAGTGAGGGGATCGAGCACCGGATTGCCCCCGGCGTCCAGGACAGGGCGGGTCAGCGCGGCGTCCACCGCATTGAGATGCTGGCCGGCAAGCGCGAGGGTGCCCAGACGCCCCACCGGCACGTTGAGCGTGAGGGCGAACACATTCTCCGTGAACGACAGGTGGTTCTGGCTCCCGCTCAGGGAAATCCGATCCAGGGCGGCCAGTCCGGCGGGGTTCCACAGCAGAGCCTGCGCATCGTCGGCCACGGCCGTGTACGCGCCGCCCATCGCCAGCGGGCGGGCTCCGAATGCGAGTCCGAGGAAGCTATCCTCCGCATGAACGGTTGCCGCCAGGAACATCGCGGCTGCAAGGGGAACACCGCGGAGCAATCCTCTCGGCGTCGTCGTCTCTCTCACACCGCCACGAGGCAGAGCCCCGCGGCGTCGGCGCGCGCGATCACCTCGAGGCGGTTGAGGAGGATCGTCTTGCCCGCCTCCACCGCCATCACCGTCGCGCGGGCCGCCACGAGGGACTCGATCGTCCGCGTGCCCACCACGGGCACGTCGAAACGGAAGTCCTGCCGTGGCTTGGCGACCTTCACCACCACCGCGCCCGCCCCACAGAGCGCCCCGGCCCGCCGGATCGCCGCGTCCGTGCCTTCCAGCGCCTCGAGCGCGACGACGGCGCGGCCCTTCACGACGGCCGTCTGGCCCACGTCGAGCCCCGCGAGTCCCCGCGCGATGCCGAGTCCGAACCGGATATCCTTCCACTCGTCCTCATCGGGCTCCCGCCGCGTCAGCGCGCCCTTCGCGGGCAGGAGGGGCTTCAGATGGGGCATCGCGCTCACGAGCCGGATCCCGGCCCGCGCGAGCTGGAAGGCCGCCGCCTTGAGCAGGGTGTCCGCGCGCCGGTCCGCGAGTGCGTGCAGCACGCGCGCCGTCAGGGATTCCACCGGCGGCTTCCGGTAGAGGTTGAGGTGCGAGACCGTCCCGGCCATGAAGGCCTCGCGCACGCCGCACTCCTTGAGGAAGCCGATCACCCGGGACAGATCGTCGGTCTCCACCGTGAGGGACCGGGTGGCGGCGCCCAGCAGGGCGTCCGGCGTCTCCCCCTTGAACCCGACCACGACCACCTCCCGGCCCTGCTCCTTGAGCGCCGACATGAGATAGACCGGCAACTCCCCCCCGCCCGCGAGGAGACCGAGCGGGGGTGTCACTCCTCCCCCCCGCGTTCGTCGGAAGCCTCGGCACCCTCCCCCGTCCGCACGCCCGGCGTCAGCCCCCGCTTGCTCGACTCCGCGAAGCGCACGATCCGCTCGATCTCCTCGCGCCCGCCGTGCTCGGCCTTGAGCCGCGCAACGGCGTCCGCGACGTTGAGCCCCGACCAGAAGAGCGTCCGGAAGGCGGTCTTGAGCAGCGCCCGCGTCTCCGCGCCGATGCCGTTCCGCCGGAGCCCCACGCTGTTGAGACCGTACACGCGCAACGGTTCGCCCATCGCCATCGCGTACGGGACGACGTCCATGCGCACCCGGGTGGCGCCCCCGACGATCGCGTACGCGCCGACGCGCGTGAACTGGTGGAACCCGGTCATCCCGCCGATCACCGCGTGATCCTCGAGCACGACGTGGCCGGAGAGCCCCACCGCGTTCGTCACGGTCACCCCGTTCCCGATGCGGCAATTGTGCGCGACGTGGACGAAGGCCATGATGTAGTTGTCGTTTCCGATCGCCGTCACGCCCTCCGGATCCGCGGCCCGGTGGATGGTCGCATATTCCCGGACGATGTTCCGGTCGCCGATGTGCACCCAGCTCCGGGCGCCCGCGTACTTCCGGTCCTGCGGCGCGGCCCCGACGACGGCGCCGACGCCGATCTCGCAGCCCTTCCCGATCCGGGTCCAGCCTTCCAGGACGGCGTGCGCGGCGACGTTCGTCCCGTCGCCGATCTCCACGAACTCCCCCACGACGCAGAACGGCCCGATCCGCGCGCCGCGGCCCAGCCGGGCGCCCGGGTGCACCACCGCCGTGGAGTGGACGGCGGGCCCGCCCTCCCCCGAGGCCTCAGCCAGCGGGGACTTCCACGAGCATCGCCGTCATCTCGGCTTCGGTCACCGTCTCGCCCGCCACGACCGCCCGGCCGCTCATCTTCACGAGCCGCTGCCGGACCGCGGACAACTCGACCTCGAGCCGCAACGTGTCGCCCGGCACCACCGGCTTCTTGAAGCGGACGCGGTCGATCCCCGCGAAGTACATCATCTTGCCCCGGAACTCCGGCTGGCTCTTGTAGATCAGGACGCCGCCCGTTTGGGCCAGCGCCTCCAGGATCAGCACCCCGGGCATGACCGGGTGCCCCGGAAAGTGCCCGGCGAAGTACGGCTCGCCGATCGTCACGTTCTTGATGGCGACGATCCGCTTGCCCGGCTCGAGCTCGATCACCCGGTCCACGAGCAGGAACGGATACCGGTGCGGGATCAAGGACATGATCTCGTTGACTTCAAGCATGACGGACCTCCCGGCCCGCGGGCCCCACGGCCTGCGCGAGCGCTCTCACGAACATGGCGTGCAACGCGTGTCCCGATCCCTCGGCCGACACGGACGCCGCCAGGGACCCGCCCGCGAGGGCGAGGTCTCCGATGAGGTCGAGCAGCTTGTGCCGCACGGCCTCGTCGGGAAAGCGCGGAGCGTTGACGGGAGTCCCGTCGGCCCGCAGCACGAGGACGTTCTCCGCCGTTCCGCCGCGGCCGAGTCCCGCCGCGAGCAGCGCCGGGATCTCCGCCTCGTAGCAGAAGGTGCGCGCGGCCGCGATGCCGCGCGGGTCGTCCCGGTCCGGCGCGAACGTCGCGGACCGGCCGTCCAGCGCGCCGCCGCCCCGGAACCGGAAGGCGTACGCGGGGGCCTCCGCCGGTTCCGCCCGCACGCGCCCGTTCGGCCCTTCGACCGCGACGGGAGCCGCGAGCGCGAGGAGGCGCGCCGGAGCGTCCTGCTCCGCGAGCCCCGCGGCCTCGATCAGTTCCAGGAAGGGCAGCGCGCTGCCGTCGGCGGCGGGAATCTCCTCCCCCTCGACGCGGATGTAGGCGTTGTCGAGTCCCGCGAAGACGCACGCCGCCAGGAGGTGTTCCACCGTCCGCACGCCGGGGCCGCCGGGCACGCCGAGCGCGGTGCAGCGCTCGGTGCCCGCGAGAGACCCTGCCAGGGCGGGCACGTCGGCGGCGCCGGCGCGCCGGAACACGAGCCCCGTGTCCGCCGGAGCGGGGGCGAGCGCGACGCGGCCGGCCGCGCCCGAGTGCAAACCGGCGCCGCTCAACGCCTCCGTCTCCCGGCGCAGCGTCCGCTGACGGCGAAGCGACTCAGGCACGCGGCGCCCCGCCGGACTCGAACCGCTTCAGCGCGGCCTCCAGCCGCCGGACCCGCTCCAACAGGCGCGGCAGGCGGGCGATCTCGGCTTGCAGCGTGAAGGCCAGCTTCGCCTCCCGCGCCGGATACCCGAAGATCCGGCTGCCCGCCGGCACGTCGCGGTGCACCCCGGAACCGGCGCCGATCTCCGCGCCATCGCCGATGGTCACGTGGTCCGCGATGCCGACCTGGCCGCCGATCCGGCACCCCCGGCCCACCCGGGCGCTGCCGGCGATGCCCGTCTGCCCGGCGACCAGCGACCCCTCGCCGATGACGACGTTGTGGGCCACGTGGACCTGGTCCCCCAGCTTCGCGCCGCGCTTGATCGTCGTGTCGCCCACGGTCGCGCGGTCCACGGCGGCGTTCGCCCCGATCTCGACGTCGTCCTCGAGGACGACCCGGCCGATCTGCGGGATCTTCTCGGGACCGCGCGCCCCGGGCCGGAAGGCGAAACCGTCCGCGCCGAGCACGGCGCCCGAGTGCATGATGACCCGGTCGCCGACCACGCACCGCTCCCCCACCGCCACCAGCGGCGCGAGCGCGCACCCGGCGCCGCTCCGGGCCGCCCAGCCCACGACGGCGCGCGCGCCGCCGCGCGTGCCCGCGCCGATGACCGCCTCGGGACCGATGACGGCGC
>CAYHEI010000049.1:0-11554 GCA_964355385.1 uncultured bacterium
GTAGGAACCTGGGGGCCATGGACACCCATCGCGAACCCGCGCGCGACCTGCCCGGGGCCCGCCACACCGACGTAATCGGCGTGGGCGGCGGCCCGGCGGGCTGGGCGGCCGCGGTCGCCTCCGCCCGGACCGGCGCCCGGACAACGCTCCTCGAACGGTTCGGCTTCCTGGGCGGCATCGCGACCGCGGCGCTGATGGCCAACCTCAACGGCTTCCGCAACCAGGTCGAACCCGACGCCACGCAGACGGTTCGCGGCCTGGCGGAAGAGCTCGTCCTGGAGCTGAAACGGCTTGGGGGGCTGGGCAAGAGTCCCTACCCCCAGAAGGAGTACCCGGGCGAGCCCGGCCGGATGTCCTACAGCTACGCCGTCGACACCGAGCTGCTCAAGCACGCGATGCTGAAGATGGGAGTCGACGCGGGCGTAGATCTCTTGCTCCACACGTGGTGCGCCGCGCCGATCGTGGACGGCCACGACGTCCGCGGCGTCATCGTCGAGAACAAGTCCGGGCGCCTGGCGCTCCGGGCGCGCGTCGTGGTCGACGCGAGCGGCGACGGGGACGTCGCGGCGCGCGCGGGGGCCCCCTGCTGGCACTCCAAGGAGCCCGGCGAGCCCCGGCTCGGCGACTCCCTCATGTACCGGATCCGGTTCGGCGCCGAGCGCCCCGCGGGCCTCGGCGGGCCGGACCTGGGCGCGGACATGATCGTGTGGGGGCCGTTCTCCAAGACCATGGACGGGACGGACGCCGACGAGTTGAGCCGTGCCGAGATCGCCGCCCGCCTCGCCGTTCCCGGCCATTTCGCGGAGCTGCAGGGGAGGCATCCCGAGCTGGCGGACGCGAAGATCGCGGAGACGCCCGTCATGCTGGGCGTCCGACAGACCCGTTTCATCGAGGGAGAGTACCGGGTGACCGGCGACGACGCCATCGCGGGACGCCGGTTCGACGACGTGATCGCCCTCAGCTCCTGCCCGATCATCAGCTACTACGGCTACCGCCGCTACCTGACGCACCAGGGATACGACATCCCCTACCGCTGCCTGGTCCCCCGCGAGGTGGACTCCCTGCTGGTGGCCGGCCGGTGCATCTCGAGCGACCAGCGGGCGTACGAGTCGCACCGCGCGATGCTCCCCATGATGGCCGTCGGCCAGGCCGCCGGCACCGCCGCGGCGCTCGCCGTCCGGACGGGCGTCCTCCCCCGCCGGCTCGACATCGGGCTGCTGCAGCGGACCTTGACCGAGCAGGGCGCCGTCCTCCGCATCCCGGCCGGGTAGGGCTTCGGCGGCGCTCAGCCCTTCGACAGACTCAGGGCCGGCCCTGAGCGAGTCCGCGAGTCGAAGGGCCCCGAGCGCCGCGAGGGGCTAGCCGCCGGGGCTCCCGTCCCGTGCCGCGCGCGAGCGGGGGCTACGCGCGCGCGACGGGGTCGGAGATGTAGTCGAGCACCTGCGCCGCGGTGTAATCCGTGCCATGCCGGACCACGAGGGCCTTCACCGCCGAGTAGTCGGTCCCGGTCGTCACCAGCGGCTTCTCCCCCGGCGCGCCGAGGCCGATGGTCGCGAGCAGTCCGTTGCACAGGCATATCCGCCCCCGGGCCTCCTCCGCGGATCCGCCCTTGTGGACGTAGCTGGCGACGTGCTCCGCCGGGCACCGCGTGTTGCCCTCGGCGTCGCACACGTCGAAGAGGTAGCCGAGATTGCACGCCCGCCGGCGGGCGGCGTAGACGGCGGGATCGCCGACCGTGTTCGGGCTCCGGAACACCTTGAACGGAAAGCCGCTGGGCGACGCCACCGCGCTCGTCTCGGCCTTCCCGCCCAGCAGGATCTGGTCGAGGATGTCCAGCTTGAGCGCGGGTTCGATGCCCGACTCCCGGCAGAACGCGAACGCGGTTCCCACCTGCACGCCCTGCGCCCCGTGCGCGATCGCCTCCTGCATCCTTCCCGAGTACCCGCCCGCCAGCCAGTACGGCTGGGGCCGGCCGCCGCGCTTCGCGGCATTCTGGGCGACGAGCATGTTCAGGAGGTCGAAGTTCGTCTCGTCCTTGTCGCCGTACACCGGCTCGCCCTCCGGCGAGACGACCTTGGACCGAGGCGGCGCGTTGTGACCGCCGGCCACGTGCCCCTCGATCACGTAGCCGTCGGCCTGCGGCATCGCCTTGACCCCCAGGTGGTTGGAGACGATGACGACCAGGTCGGGAACGGCCAGCGGCTCCCGGGTCGTCAGGACGTGCCGCGGGTCGAACGCCAGCAGGCGCGCGTCGCCGCCGATGACCGGCATCGGCAGGGACGCGGGCTGGGAGTGCGCCAGCGCCTCGAGCGCCGCGGGCACCTCGGCGGGGAACCCGGCGCCCATCAGCAGCACGTCCACCCCCCCCAGCATCGCGCCGTAGAGGGACGGCAGGGTCGGCCAGCGGATCTTGTAGAGATAGTTGATCCCGATCGGCTTGGCATGCCCCTGCTTGGCCAGGTACACCTCGACGAAATTGGCCGCGACGATCAGATTGAGGAGCGAGCCGTCCGCCGGCACGAACCCGCCCGCGCCGTCCGGCCGGAAGGCCGGGAAGGGAGCGTGCCGGTACGGGTCCTCCGGCTTGCGCCCGCCCGGGATGAAATAGTCCGCGAGGATCCGCTCGGCGATGCCCCGGTGCGGGAAATGCAGGAGCGCGTCGCGCAGCTCGCCGGTCGGATCGCCGTTCTGGAGGCGGCGGACCAGGAGCGTGTCCAGCGCGGTGCCGGACACCACGCCCAGCCCGCCACCCCGCGCGACGGCGTTCGCCAGGCGATAATTCGAGACCCCCGCGCCCATGCCGCCCTGGATGATGCGCAAGTCGGGACCGATCACGGCCGGCGCCGCTCCAACTCCGGGCAGTCCACCTTCGCGCCGTCCCGGCGGAGCGTGTCGCGCAGGAGGGCCGGGTCGAGCTTCCGCGGCGTGGTCCCCGCCTTGAGCGCGAGCGCGGCCGCCGTGCCCGCGGCCTGGCCCATCTCGACCGAGGCCACCGTGTTGCGCGTGGTCTGGAACACGACGTTGTCGGACGAGATCATGCGGCCGGTCACGAGGAGGTTCTCGACCTGCAGGGGCACGAGCGACCGGTACGGGATGCCGAAGCAGCCGGCGTCCTTGATCCACTGGTCGCCGATGTCCACGAACGAGACGAACCCGATGCCGTCGGCGTGGTGGCGGCCTTCCAGCACGTCCGCGCGCGGGATCTCGTACTCCGTCTTGAAGATCCGCGACAGCCGCACGCCCAGCGTCGGCGAGTGCGAGACCACGCGGCAGTCCGCGCAGCCCGGAATGTGCTTGGCCAGCAGCGCGGCCATCCCCTGCCCCTGCTTCCTCAACACGACCTCGCTCGCCGTCAGGTCGGCCGGGTCCAGGTTGTCCACCACCTTGCGCCCGGTGCAGTTGACGTGGGTGATCTCGTCGAGCCCCATCGAGGTGAGCGCCATCCAGTTCCCCATCCCGAGCTTCGCCGCTTCCTCTCTCATCGCCCCCTCGTGGTTGACCGAGAGTCGGATGATCTCGGAGGCGGCGCGCCCGGGCTTCTTCGCCCGCACGATCTGGGTCACCTTGCCGTGCTGCTCCATCCAGTCCCGCACGGCCTCGAGGCCGATCCCGGCCACGCGGAAGGTGAGCGACGTGAACCAGGCCTTCGGCCCGGAGAAGTTCTCGAACGGCGCGCCCAGCGCCGCCGCGGCGTCGCCGTCGCCGGTCGCGTCGATGACCTGCCGCGCCACCACGGCCTCCCGGCCCGCCTTGCTCTCGATGACGACGATGTGCCGATCCCCGCTGGTCCACGCCCGCACGACGTAGGCATGCAGGAGCACCGCGGCGCCGGTCTCGGTCGTCATGTCGTAAAGCAGGAGCCGGGTGCGCTCGGGTTCGAGCCCCGTGAAGACGGAGTTGAACCCGAGGCTCCGCTCGAACTCCACGTGGCCGGGCGAGGCGCCCGCGGCGACCGCGCGGTCCACGATCTCCTGGGGAATCCCCTCCGCGATCTTCACCTTGGGCGCACCCGGCTCGCGGTGGTAGACGTTCCAGAACGCATGGAACCCGGTGGCGCCTCCGATGAGGTTGCCGCCCAGGAACCCCGCGCGCTCGATCAGCAGCGTCTTTGCCCCGTTCCGGGCGGCCGCCATCGCCGCCGCCGGCCCGGCCGTGCCCCCCCCCGCCACGAGGACATCCACCTCCGCGCGAATCCTGAGCGTCCCGCCGTCTTCCCGAATGTGTTCCACGACCTACTAATTTACCATCCGGCCCACCGGGAACGCAGGTGCTCGAAGTACGCCCGCGCGTGCTCGACAGGCACATTGGACGGGATGTGGCTCCCGACCGCGAAGAAGAACCCAGGCAGGCCGCGCGCTAGATCGAGCGTCGCGTCCACTTGCATCTTGATCTTTTCCACGGATCCCATCGTCAAGGTCTGCGTGTCCACCTTGGACCCCATGATCGCGATGCGACCGCCGTGCCGCCGCACGACCGCGTCGAAAGAGGTCAATGGCTCGAACGTCAGTCCCCGGGCGCCCGCGGCGACGAGATCGTCGACGAAGAGCGTGTAGTCGCCGTCGGCCGTGAACACCACGAGCTTCCCCGCGTCGTGCAACACCTTCCACAACTCCCGGTACCGGGGAATGATCGCGGCGCGGTAGAAGTCCGGGGCGATCCAGGGCCCGTTCGCCCAGACGAAGTCGTCGTGGCAGTTGAAGACCTCGATGGAGGTCCGCGCCCAGGCCCGGACGTGATGCAGCGTCAGCCGGTGAAACGAGTCCAGGACGCGCTCGAACCGGCCGCGGTCCGCGGCGGCCTCGAGGATCAGGTCCCAGCCGAAGGCCTCGATGGCGCCCGAGACCAGGGTCTTGTAGTAGCCCCCGGGGACGACCAGGTCCTCTCCGGCCTTGGCCGCCGCGTGCGCGCGCTCGTAGTGCGCGACCAGGCCGTCGAAGTCCGGCAGGCCGTATTCCGCCGCGGCGTCGAACCCGAGCACCTCCGCGACCGAGCGGAAGGGGCTCGGCCGGGACTCGCGCCGGTCGCCGCCGCCCTCCACGAACTCGCCGTGGCCCATATCCGTCGTCCGGCCCCGCGCGGACCACGGCACCGGTCCGTCGTCCGTGTGCCAGAGGTAGTCGATCTCCCCCGCGTCGTTGAAGGACTTTCCCGTCCGCGCCTTGAGGTCGCGGAAGAGCGCGTCGTTGGAGCAGTACTCCGTGTGGGCCGGCCGCGGCGTGGGCCGCAGATGGAGGGCGTCGATCCCGATCCGGTAGCTCACCGGACGGGAATCCCCCTCAGGCCAGCTCCAGGGCCGCTTCCCGCATGAGCCGGCCGATGGGGAGCGCGTGCGGGCAGACCCGTTCGGCGCGCCCGAAGTCCGTGGCGGCCAGCCGCCGGTGCACCGCGGGTCCCAGCACGCGGAAGCGGGCGGGCGCGCCCGCGTGCTCGCCGTAGTTACGCGCGTACATCAAATAGCGCATGATCCGGCTGACCGGCACCGGGCAGTCCAGCGCCCGTTCGCACCGGCCGCAGGCGCCGCAGACGCTCGCGTGCGTCGCGGCGGCATGCCGGTTCAGCGCCTTCCGGTCGGCCGCGTCCAGTTTCGTGCGGTCCAGCGCCGCCGCCACGTTGGACTTCAAGATCTCGACGCTGTCCATGTACGAGCAGACCGCCGCGATCCGAGTATCCTCGAGCACGGCTTTGACCTTCGCCTGCTCCGGCGTGAAACCCCGCGTGATGAAGTGCCCCGCGAGTTCGCGGTCGGCTTTGGTGTCGTTGATCGGCCCCCCGCCCTGCGCCTTCATCGCCGTGACGCCCATGCCCGCCGCCGCGCACGCGTCCACCGCCCGCTTCATGTCGTCGTCGTGCATGACGCGGTAGTTGTACGTCGTCATCAGCCCGTCCAGCCAGCCCAGCTTCGCCGCCCCGTTCATGACCGGCGCCATGTTTTTGTGCGTGGACAGCCCGATGAACCGGATCCTCCCCGCCTTCTTCGTCCGCTCCGCCCAGGCCTTCAGCTCCGGCCGGTCCACCGCGGCGATGTCCTCGACCCCGTGGAAGAAGTAGAGGTCGATGAAGTCCGTCTTCATCCGGGCGAGCGACGCGGCCAAATGCCGATCCATTCCCGCCGGATCGTCCGTGCCCGCCTTGGTGACCAGAAACACCCGCCGCCTATCTTGAGAGTGCTTGCCGAAGTACTTCCCGATGCCCGTTTCGCTGGCGCCGTTCGAGTAGCCGTCCGCGGTGTCCCAGTACGTCACGCCGCGCTTCAGGCACTGCGCGAGGATGAGCTGGTTCTCACTCAGGTCCATCGCCGCCCCGAGCGACAGCACGGGCACCTCGACGCCGGTGCGTCCGAATGCGCGCCGAGGCAGCCCGGCGCCCTGCTTTCCGGCCGCGGGCGAAGCGGCGCGGGCCGTCGCCTTCAGGAGAAGCGCCCCGACGCCCGCCACCGCGCCCATCCGCAGAAGATCCCGCCGGGAAAAGCCTTCCCGTTTCCCCACCGGCCCGCAGCGGTCCACGTCAGGCCAGTTCCAGCGCGGCTTCCTTCATGAGCCTCCCGATCGGGAGGGACTGGGGGCACGCCCGCTCGGCACGGGAGAAGTCCGCCGCGACGAGCCGGCGGCGCACCACCGCGGGCAGCCCCGCCACGTAGTCCCGCGCCATCTGTTCCTCGCCGTACTCGCGGGCGTACATGAGGTGCCGCATCACGTCGGCCACGGGCACGCGGCCCGCCACCGCCCGTTCGCACCGGCCGCACGCCGCACACCAGCCGCCGCACGTCGCGGCGGCGTGCCGATTCAGCGCCTTCCGGTCCGCCGCGTCGAGTTTGGTGCGGCTCAGCACGGCGGCGACGTTGGACTTGAGAATTTCGACCGTCGGCATCTGTGAGCAGACGGCCGCGATCCGCTTGTCCTCGAGCACCGCCTTGATCTTCGCCTGCTCCGGCGTGAAACCCTTCGCCAAGAGGTGCCCGGCGAGCTCGCGGTCCGCCTGAGTGTCGTTGATGGGCCCGCCGCCCTGCACCTTCATCGCCGTGACCCCCAGCCCCGCCTTCACGCACGCGTCCACCGCCTGCTTCATGTCGTCGTCGTGCATGTTGCGGTAGTTGTACGCCGTCATCAGGCCGTCCAGCCAGCCCAGTTTCGCCGCGCCGCTCATGACCGGGGCCATGTTCTTGTGCGTGGAGAGCCCGATGAACCGGATCTTCCCCGCCTTCTTCGCCTGCTCCGCCCACGCCTTCAGCTCCGGCTTGTCGACCTCCGCGATGTCCTCGATGTACCAGAAGAAGAAGAGGTCCACGCGCTTGATCTTCATCCGCTCCAGCGACTGGTCGAGGCTCGCCTCGAGGCCCTTCGGGCTCCGGTCTCCGCACTTGGTGACGACGAAGAGTTTCTCGCGCACCCCCGGGTGTTTCTCGAAGAACTGGCCGAACCCCAGCTCGCTCTTGCCGTCGTTATAGCCGGTCGAGGTGTCCCAGTAGTTGAGGCCCAGCTTCCACGCCTGGTTGAGGAGGATCTGGTTCTCGGTGAAGTCCGTCATGCCGCCCATCGACAGCTCCGTGACGTCCACGCCCGTGCGGCCGAACTTCCGACGCGGCAACGCCGTGGCCGGGTTCTGCGCGTTCCCTTTCGTCTTCGCCTTCTTGCCCGCCGCCGCGAGCGCGGCGCCGGCGGTGAGGCCGGACGCCAGCAGGGCCGAGCCCAACCCCGCCGCTCCGGCGGCTCCCAGGAAGCCCCGGCGCGTCATCTTCCCCGTCCGCCCGCCTGTCTCGTTCGTCATCGTTTCCCCCTTCGTCCGATTTCGATCAATCCGTATCAAGCCTTCGTCCGGACCGCCAGCGCATGCGCGTCGCTCCGGGTCTCATTCTCGGCTGAAACCCGTATGGCGCGCAAGCCGTTCACCACGCACTCGTGCTCGCACAGCCCGCACCCGATGCACGCGTCGAGCTCGACCCGGGGCTTCTGCAGCCGCACCTGGATGGCCGCGCCCGAGCCCGCCGCCGGGCGGGACGTCCACCGGGTCGCGGAGTCCAGGGCCAGCTCCGTCTCCGTGTTGCCCGTGATCCGGCGCCGCGCGCCGGAGGCGGGGAGGCAGAAATAATCCCCGGTCCCGTACCGGTCCGCCGGCAGCGCGGCCCCGGCCACGCGCAGCGCGTGGGCGCCCGCGCCGGCCACGCGCACGCCCCCCCCCTCCACCGTCCGGTACTCCTCCTCGAGATGGATCGCCTTGGGGGTCACCGGGCAGTTCTCCTCGCAGACGATGCACGGCCGGTCCATCGCCCACGGCAGGCACCGGCCGCGGTCCACGAACGCGGTCCCGATGCGCACGGGCCCTTGGGCCTTGTACGCGCCTCGCCCCAGCTTCTCGTTCAGAGTCAGCGGCCGGATCGCCTCGGTCGGGCATTCGTGTCCGCACGCCACGCAGTTGAGCTGGCAGCCGCTCGTTCCGGCGCGGTTGTTCAGGTGCGGCGTCCAGAGGGCTTCCGGGCCGGCCCGCAGGCCGAGCGGCTGCAGGACGTTCGTGGGGCACACGCGCATGCACTGCCCGCATTTGATGCACCGCTCCAGGAACTCGCGCTCGTCCAGCGCGCCCGGCGGCCGGATCAGCTCGGGATTCCAGTTCGCGCCCCAACGCCCCGTCAAGCGCACCAGCGGCACCGTGGCGAGACCGGCGAGGACGGACGTCAGGAAGGCGCGCCGGGACGCGTCCGGCGCCTCGACCACGCCCGCCGCGGGCGGAGCCAGGTCGTACCGCATCGTGTGGTGCACCGCGCACCCGTCGAGGCAGTTCATGCACATCAAGCACTCGCCCGTCCGGATCTCACCCGAGGGCGTGCACGCGCCCTCGCAATGCTGGTCGCAGAGGTGACAATCGATGCACGGGTGCCGGGTCTTGCCGATCCGCCAGAGCGAGAACCGGCTGAGCAGGCCCAGCAGGGCCCCGAGCGGGCACAGGAAGCGGCAGAAGAACCGGGGGACCCGGAAGCTCAGGAGGAGAAGGACGAGGAAGACCGCGCCGATGAGCGCCCCGTCCTCGTAGTGCCGCGGCGCCACCGCGAGCGCGCCGACCGGCGCGTCGAGCACCGCGAGCGCGGCGAGGCTGATCGAGCGTTGCGCCAGCGGAATGGGGTCCAGGAGGCCGGTCTGGAGGAGACCCGCCGCCGCTCCCCCCAACAATACGGCGAGCACGAGGTACTTGATCCCCTGCGCGGGATGGTACTTGTTCAGCGCGATCCGCTCCGCCGCGCGCTTTCCCCGGTTCCCCCACCACCCGACGATCTGCTGGAGCGTCCCGAACGGGCAGAACCAGCCGCAGAAGACGCGCCCCAGCACGAGCGTGAGCGTGATGGTGACGAGCGCCCACCACAGCCCGCCGGGCAGGCTCCAGGTCGAGAGCGCCGTGCCAAGAGCCACGAGCGGATCGAGCTGGAGGAACCAGTCCACGGGCCAGCCCCGCAGCTGCCAGGCCGCGACCCCGACCGAACTGACGATGCAGAACCAGACGAAGAGCGCCAGAAAGAATCCCTGGGCGACGCGACGGGCGATGACGCTGCGCAAGGCCGACTACACCCGCAACCGCACGGGCTTGAGCGATTCGAAGTCGGCAGTCCCGACTCCCGCGGCGACCGCCCGGACGATATACGGGAGGTCCGACGCCCGGCGCCCGAGGACCGTCGCCCCGAAGGCGTCCGCCGCGACCGGATCGGTGGAGGCGACCATGAGGTTCGTGGCCTTGAGATCCGCCACGGAGCCGCCCGTGGGCCCGTTGGTCATCATCGCCGTCGTTCCGTCCAGCACCACGAGCGTGGGCTTCACGAGCCGGGCCAGCTCCAGGATGATGCCGTTGATGTCCTGGTGGAACCGGTTCCGCCGCCCGCCCAGGAGGCCGTACCAGTTCTTCATCGTCATCGACGCACCGCTGCGGTTGTGGTGCTTGAGCGGCGTCACCCCGATGAGCTTGTCCGCGCGCGCGAGCGGCTCCGCGAACGCGGGCCAGTCCCGGATCAACGTGCCCCCCGGCAGCGAGACCCGCCGGAAGAGCCCCGCCCGGGGCATGATGAGCGTGGCGCCGGCGCGGCGGACCGCCGCGCCGATCCCGGTCAGCGCGAAACAGCTCTCGGCGTCGTTGATCGGGTTGTCCAGGACCGTGACCGACCGGGCGCCCGCCGCGAGGCAGATCCGGACGAGCTCGGCCGCGAGCTCGGGATGCGTCGTCGCGGACAGCAGCGCGGGCGTCGCGAACGCGGCGTTCACCTTGATCGCCACCCGGTCGCCCTTCTTCACGAACGCCCCGATGCCGCCGAGTCCCTCGAGCGCCCGCCGGACGGTCTTGACCCGGTCCGCGCCGCTCACGATGCTGATGCGCTTCCCTGCCGCAGGCACGGAGAAATCGGGCAACGTGCCGCTCGCGGGCTCCGCGCTCTCCCGGCCCTGGCGGCCGCGGGACCAGAGCCACGTGCCTCCGGCCCACGTCGCCGCGACCGCCGCCGCCGTACGCAGGCCGCGCGCCAGGAAGTCGCGCCGGGAGTGCGGCGCTCCCGGGTGCCCCGTGGTCACGGCGCCTTCCCTTCCAGCGCGGCGCGCAGCCGTGCCAGTTGCCGCCTGGCGACCGCTTCGGAGCCGGCCTGATGCACGCCTCCGAGGAGCCGTCCGGCCGTGAAGCCGCCCTCGAACGACCCGTCCAGGTCGACCAGCCAGGTCCCGGCCGGAGCGCTCGCCTCCTTCCCGTCCAGCTCGACCAGGAACCGCCGGTACGCCGCCGAGAGGTTCGCGGCTTCCCGCGCCGAGGCGCGCTTGGACAGGTACAGCGTGAGCGGAGTTCCGCCGTCGCGGTAGCGCGCCGCGAAGATGTTGTCGAGCCGGCCGAAGCTGAAGGCGTTGGCGGTGATCAACTGGACGCTCGCGGGCACCATCCCCTCGGGCGGAAAGAGCCCGGCCTCCCCGAGGTCCGCCTCACCGCCCGCCGCCGCCGTGGGCGCCAGCAGCCGGGCCAGCGCCTCCACGTGCTTCATGACACCGGCGCCGGGGCGGGAGGCGACGATCTCGATGTAGTTGCCCCCCTGCACGAGGCAGATCGAGTTGGCTGTCCGGTAGCCGTACCGCACGAACGCGAGGCTCGTCATTCCCTCCCGGCGCTGCGCGCTGAAGACCGAGAAGGCATTGCGTGCGCCCTTCATGTCGTACATGAAGACCTCGAACCAGGTCTCGCGGTCGTCCGCGAGCCGCACCCGCTGCGCGCGCAACCCGGCGCATCCCGCCGCCAGGTAGAGCTCCGCCCGGCCGTCGATCTTGTCCGACAGGGTCGCGGCGTCGAACCGCTCGGGCGCCGACATCGGCTCCAACCCCGCGGGCAGGCTTGCCAACAGCCCGGCGGCCCCGGCGCCGGCGCCCGCGGCCTGCGCGGCCTCCAGCGCCTCGGTGACCGCGGGGGTGAAGTGCGCCTGTTTCACCGCCACGCCCGCCGCGATCAGGGCCAAGAGGCCGAGCACCGCTACGGACGCCACCGTCTCCCTCCCGCTCGCCCGCCGCACCGGTATGGCCATCTGCGTATCATGCCGGGCCGGCCGGGT
>CAYHEI010000050.1:0-11485 GCA_964355385.1 uncultured bacterium
CATCTCGGCGCTCTGGCAGGTCACCGCCGACCTCGTGCTGGTGATCGAGGACGATCCCGTGACCGCCCGGGTGCTGGAAGCGGCGCTGCAGGACGGCCCCCGCCGGGTCGTGGTCGCGAAGAACGGAGCCGACGCCCGGCACCGGCTGAGCGAGGGCGCCCCGGCCCTGATCGTGCTCGACCTGGGGCTGCCCGACATGGACGGGCGCGCGCTGCTCCTGTGGTTGCGCGAGGAACTCGCCTACGCCGACGTGCCCGTGATCGTGCTCACGGCCAAGGAGTCCCCGCTCGCCCGTTCCGAGTGCATCGCGCTGGGGGCCGATGACTACGTTCGCAAGCCGTTCGACCCCGAGACGCTCAAGCTGACCGTGCTCGCGCATCTGCGGCGCGGCGTCCGCCGGCAGCCCGCGCGCCTGGGCTCCGGGGGGGAGCCGCGCGAGTCGTTCGAGGGGCTCGTGGGGAAGAGCCCCGCGATGCAGGAGGTGTACCGCAAGCTCGAGCTCGCGGCGCCGACCGAGATCACGATCCTGCTCACGGGGGAGTCCGGGACGGGAAAGGAGATGGCCGCCCGCGCGATGCATGCGCTCAGCCGCCGGCGGCACAAGCCGTTCGTGGGTGTCCACTGCTCCGCGCTTCCCGAGAGCCTGTTGGAGAGCGAGCTGTTCGGCCACGTCAAGGGGGCCTTCACGGACGCGGTGCGCGACAAGGCGGGGGTCTTCCAGACCGCGGAAGGGGGGACCCTGTTCCTGGACGAGATCGGGGACTTGAGCCCGCTCCTGCAGCTCAAGCTGCTGCGCGTGCTTCAGGAGCGGGAGGTCCGCCGCGTCGGTGACGAGAAGTCCAGCCGGGTGGACGTGCGTCTTGTCACGGCGACGAACCGCGACTTGAGAGCGCTGCTCGCGAACCGGGCGATCCGAGACGACTTCTACTACCGCGTGCGCGTCTTCGAGATCCGGATGCCCGCCCTGCGGGGGCGGCGCGAGGATATCCCGCTGCTCGTGCGCCACTTCCTGGCGGAGTTCGAGGAGGCCAAGCGCAAGTCCGTTCGCGGGGTGACCCGCGAGGCGCTCGCGGTGCTCATGGACTACCCGTGGCCGGGCAACGTGCGGGAGTTGCGCAACGCGATCGAACACGCGCTCGTGAACGTGCGGGGCGGCCACGTCGAACTCGCGGACTTGCCCGAGGAGATCGCGTCCTGGGGGCCGCGCCGCGAGGGTGGCGACGACGACGGCGGAACCGGCGGGAACGGCAAGCCCCCCGGCGATGCGGAGGAACGCGCGCGCATCCAGGGCGCGCTGGCTGAGACGGGGGGGCACCGTGCGCGGGCGGCGCGTCTGCTCGGCATCAGCCGGATCACGCTCTGGAAAAAGCTCCGCCGCCTCGGATTGTCCCCGGCGCACGCGGGGCACGGAGTGCACGGGGCATGAAGCCGGGGAGAGCGGGCTGACATGGAATTCACCGCGGACGACCGGGTCAAGCTCCTGGTGGTGGCGAGCGACGCCGTCGAGCGCCGGCGGCTGGAGGCCGCCCTGTCCGTCGAGGGACGGGATTTGCACGAGGCCGACTCCGCGGCGGCGGCCGACCGGTTGCTGGACGAACACGAGATCGCGCTGGTCGTGCTCGACCTCGATCTCCCTTCCGAGAACGGGAGCGACGTTCTGGCGCATCTGCGCCGTTCCGTTCGTGACGGGACCGTGCCGATCATCGTCCTCGCCGGTCAGGCCGACACCGCGGCGCGGACACGCTGGTTCGCGCTGGGCGCCGACGAGGTCATCGGCAAGCCCTACAACCCCGACCTGCTGACCGCGTCCGTCGCGGCGCGCCTGCGCCGGGCGACGGAGATTACGCGGTGGGCGCGGCGCGACATGCTGACCGGGCTGCCGAACCGCGCGGCGTTCATCCGGTCCTTCGCCCGCCTGCAAGAACTCACGCCCGCCTCGCGCCCGCCGATCACGGTGGGGATCGTGGACATCGACGGGCTGAAGTTCGTGAACGACACCTATGGTCACGCGAAGGGGGACGAGATCCTCAAGCGCGTCGCGGAAGTCCTCGCCGCCTCGTTGCGCCGTTCCGACACGCTGGCGCGCTGGGGCGGCGAGGAGTTCGTCGTGATCTTTCCGGATACCGACGAGGCCGGCGCGGCGCTCGCGCTGAACCAAGCGCTCCTCGCGCTGCGGGTGGTCCGCTTTTCCGGCGGGACCAACGGCGATACGCGCGCCTTCGCGGTCACCTTCTCCGGGGGCGTGGCGGAGGCCCGGCGGGACTCCTCCCTCGAGGACACGCTGCAGGTCGCCGATCGGCTCCTGTACCGCGCCAAGACCGCGGGCCGTAACATGGTGCTCACCGCCGCGGGGTCCGTGCTGCCCACGCGCAAGGTGCTGCTCGTCGAGGACGACCTGATGATCGCGACCCTCGTGCGCGGCGTGCTGGCGAACGACGGGCTGGAGACCGTGCATATCGTGAACGGAGCCCGGGCCGCGGTGAGCGCCGCGGGGCCCGGCTTCTCCCTCGTCATCCTCGATGTGCTCCTGCCCGGCATGGACGGCTTCGAGGTGCTCAAGGGGCTCCGCCGCTCGCCGAGCGGCGCGCGAGTTCCGGTCCTCATGCTCACGTCGCTCAAGGAGTCGAGCGACATCGCGAAGGGATTCGAGCTGGGGGCCGACGACTATGTGGTCAAGCCGTTCTCGCCGATCGAGCTGCAGGCCCGCGTCCGCAGACTGCTGCGGAGGGCGTAGGCCCGCGCTCGCCCGTCCGGTGACGGGCGTTCGAACGGATGTGCTCGACGCCCCCTACGCCGCGCCGACGAGCTGGTGTACGCGCGCAAGGAACTCCACGGGCGGCAGAGGCTTCGCGATCACGTCCTGAACCCCCAGGTCCAGGAGCCGCGCCATGTCCCGCGGGTCCCTGCGCACCTGCATCGCCAGGATCGGGCGGCGTCCCACCCCCGGAAGCTCGCGGAACCGCGCGATGAACGCGGCGGTCTCCTCGCCGACGAATGGCGCGGCGAGCAGGACGAGGACCGGCGCGGCGTCTTGCGCGCGCGCCAGCGCGTCCGCGCCGGTGGAGCAGACGACCGCCTCGTAGCCTTCCTGGATCAGGAGATGCCGGATCATCGCCGCGGCGAGATCGTCGTCCTCCACGACGAGCACCCGGGGCCGGGCGGGACCGGAGGGCGGCGCACCGAGCACCACGTTGCGGCCGGCGGCCCGGGCGAACTTCAGGATCGATTCCGCGCGGGCGAACGCGAGCGGGAAGGTGGCGCCCGGCGGCACCAGGGCCACGCCCGCCGTGAAGCTCGCGGTGAAAGAACGACCCGCCCGGCCCGGAGCGTCGAACCGCCGGGAGCAGAACTCCGCGAGGCCGCGCCGCAGCAGGTCGCGCGCCGCTTCCTGGCTCGTGGCGGGCAGCAGGATCCCGATCTCCTCGCTCGTCCAGCGCGTGATGGCCGCGCCGGATCCGAGGACTTCCGCGAGGACCGCGACCGCGCGGTGGACCACCGCATCCCCGGCCGGGTGGCCATAGGTCGCGTTGACCTCGCGCACCAGGTCGAGATCCACCAGCGCGAGCGAGGCCGGCAGGACGACGTCGCGCGAGGCCTGCTGTACCCGGAGGAAGGCCTGGTGGAACTCGCCGCGCGTGAGCAGCGGTCCGCCCGCCTCGGTGCTCCGGGGAGCGGAAGCCGCCCCGGTCCCGTTCCGTCGAAGGCGCGCGGCCACCGCGGCCGAGAGCGCTTCGAGCTGCACCGGTTTCTCGAAATAGGCGTCGGCGCCGAGGGCGAAGCACTCCGCCCGGGAGAGCGTCTCGCCGCGTCCCGAGACGACCAGAATGGGCAAGGAGACCGTCCGGGGGTCCGCCCGGAGCCGGAGCAACAACTCGCGGCCGTCGGCGTCGGGCAACCCCAGGTCCAGGATGACGAGCGCGATCGGCCGCTGGCCGATGACGCGTTCGGCTTCGGCGACCGACCCTGCGAAGACCACGTCCCGGCCCGGCCGAAGGAGTGCCGCGGAGAGCAGGCCGCGGAAGAAGGGATCGTCTTCGATCGCCAGCACGGTGACCGGGGGTTCCTCGCTGGAACCGTTCCCTCCGCGGATCGTCGCGGCCAGCAAGTCGAGTCGCTCCGCCAGCTCCGAATCGGGGGATTGCCGGAGGAGATCCGCGAACTGCGCCACATCCGGGTTTCCATGCTCGGCGGCGATGAGGTGGATGGCCCGCGCAATGCGGCGCGCCGAGGCCGCTGCTCCCGTCTCGCCGGCGCGTACGGCCCGCCGGGCGGTCTCCAAGACCTCGACGTGCGCCGCCAGGCCCTGCCGGGAAGACGCGCCGTTCCGGGTGGCGGAGGCGGTCATGTCGCGGCGGTCACGGAATTGCGGTCGCCGGGTTGTTCACAGGATTGTCCAAATGCAAGTCCCGGGCCGTGGCGGGCAAGGCATTTCGTGGGGGCGCGACGCGACGAACGTTCAATGTTAAGGCAACACGTTGCCGGAGACGCTTACGGGGCCCCGGCGCTGCCGCTCCCCCCCGGTCAGGCGCGCTTGAGCTTGGTGATCCGCCCGCCGATGATCCACTCGACGACGTAGACGTCGCCGTTGGGGGCGAAGGCGGCCCCGTGCGGGCTGTTGAACGCGCCCGGCCGGACCTGCTCGCTGCCGGCCAGGTCCGGCCAGCCCTCGGGGCAGCGGGGCGGCCACCACGGCCCGCCCGGGTTGAGTCCCACCACCGCGCTCACGCCCGTCTCGCCGAGGAGCCCGAGCGTCGTCGCGTCGAGGAACTTGACGCCCGTGAACAATTCCGGCACCGCCGCGATCCCGTCGTGGAAGTCGAAGCCGCAGGGGCTGTGGACGGCGTCCCCCTGGCGGAGGAACCGTCCCTCGCCGTCGTACACCACGACCCGCTGGTTGGCCCGATCGGAGATGAAGAGCTCCGGCTGTCCGCCGCGCAGCAGGAAATTGATCCCGTGCGGGGAGTTGAACCGGCCGGCACCCTCGGTGCCGTCGATCGTGGCGCGGTACCGCCCGATCCGGTCGTAGCGGTGCACGAGCGAGGCGCCGTAGCCGTCCGCCACCCAGACCTCGCCGGTCGCGGGATCCTGCGCCGCCCAGGTCGGCGCGTACCGTTTCGCGTCCGCCCCGCGATAGGCCGGGTGGTCCGGCCGGGGCAGCGTCTGAACAACTTCCCCGGTCAGCGTCGTCTTGACGACCTCCGCGGAATCCTGGTCGACGAGCCACAGGTACTCGCGCCCGCTGTCCATGATCCGCGTGAGCCCGTGCGCGCCGCGCCAGCGCTCGCCGCCCACGGCGGACATGAGCCTCCCCGCGGGATCGAACGTGAGCAGCGCGTCGTCCGCCTGGTGGAAGACGATCACGCGCCCGTCCGCGGCCACGATGACGCCGTGCGTGCGGCCGTTCGCGCGGCCCGACGGCGTATCCGGAATGCGCGCCCACCGGTCGAGCCACTCGAACGTGAGCGCGGGCGCGACGGTGTGCATGGATCGATTATACGGGAGCGAACGCGGTCGCGTGTCGGCATGCGCGCGACGGCGGCGGCCGGGTGCCGGAATGCCGTAGAGTAACGGCATGCCCTTCACGCTGGCCGCGTGGGCGCTGCTGACGGCGCTCGCGGGTGGGACACTCGCGAGCGTTCCGCTCGCGGGTGCCGCTCCCTTGCCGGATCGGTTCGTCTGGCTCTTCGGCCTGGACCCGCGCGACGCGAAGGACGCCGCGCGGATCGAGGCGGTGCTGCGCGAGGGCGCGGCGCACGGCATCAACGGCGCGGTGATCTCCGAGGGCCTCGACGGGCTCGACGGCAAGACCGACGCCGAGCTGGAGTGGCTCGCGCGGCTGCGCGCGACGTGCGCCGCGCTCCGGATCGAGCTCATCCCCGCGGGCTTCTCGTTCGGGTACGGCGGACCCTTCCTGGGTGTGAACCGCAACCTCGCCGAGGGGCTCCCGGTGACGGACGCGCTCTTCGTGGCGCGGGGCGACGGCACCGCCGCGTTGGCGGCCGATCCGCCCGTCGCGATTCCCAACGGCGGTTTCGAGGAGCGGAAGGGCGACCGGTTCGCCGGGCTCGGCTTCCAGGACGAGGCGGGCACGATCTCGTTCGCCGACACGACGGTGAAGCACGGTGGCGCCTCGTCGGTGCGCCTCACGAATTTCGCGCGGGATCCACATGGTCACGGCCGCGTGCATGTCCGTATCCCCGTGCATCCCCGCCGCTGCTACCGCGTGAGCCTCTGGGTGAAGTCCGAGGGCCTTCAGCCGGCGCGCTGCTTCAACATCGCGACGCTGGCCCCGGTGGAAGGGGAGGAGCGCCGCTTGGCGTCGCGGACCTTCCCGCTTCCGCCCACCGCGGACTGGACGAGGTTCTCCTACCTCTTCAATTCGGGGGAGTATGCCGAGGTCCTGCTTTACGCGGGGGTGTGGGAGGGGAAAGGTGGGACGCTGTGGCTGGACGACTGGACGATCGCGGAGGTCGGGCCCGTGAACGTCCTGCGCCGGCCCGGGACTCCGGTGACGGTGAAAGGCGAGGACGGGACGGAGTACGCGGAGGGCCGCGACTTCGCGCGGCTCGAGGACTCCGGGCTGCATCCGTGGAAGGACGACCGGCCCGCGCTTTCGCTCGCGCTGCCGCCCGGAGGCCTGATCAAGTCCGGCGCGCGGCTGCGCGTGAGCTGGTACCATCCGGTGATCGTCCACGACAGCCAGGTCGGGGTCTGCATGGCCGAACCGCAAATCTACGAGATCGTCGAGCGCCAAGCTCGGGCCCTGGCGACGCGAGTGCATCCGACCCGCCTGCTCCTCAACATGGACGAGATCCGTTTCGGGGGCACCTGCGAGGCGTGCCGGGGGAAGGACATGGCGAAGCTGCTGGGCGAGTCCGTGGGCCGCGTCGCGGCGATCCTCCGCAAGGCGAATCCGGAGCTCAAGACGATCTACGTCTGGTCGGACATGTTCGACCCGAGCCATAACGCCCACGGCAGCTACTACCACGTCGCGGGAGACTACACGGGCTCCGAGAAGCACCTGCCGCGGGACCTCGTGCTGGCGATCTGGGGCGGCGAGGTGAACCCCAAGAGCTTCGCGTTCTTCGCGGGGGAAGGCCGCCCGATGCTGGGCGCGTGTTACTACGACGCCGACGATCTCTCCCAGGTGCGCGGCTGGCTCGACCAGGCGCGCGCCCATCCCGGCGTGCGCGGCCTGATGTACACGACCTGGGAAGGGAAGTACGCGCTCCTGCCCGCCTTCGCCGATTTGTTGCGCTGAATTCGCAACGCGGCGCGCCGCGCGTATAATCGGCCCAGACGCATGCGTTGGATGGCGGTCTTTCTCATGGCTCTGAGCGCGGCGGGGACGCGCGCCGCGGGCCCACGGCTCGAGGCGCTGATGGCGTCCGACGGCTCGCTCAACGTGACGGCCGACGGCCGCACGGTGGTCACTATCGAGCCCAACCTCGCCGGGGCCGGCTGGACGGGGCTGCCGGTGGCGGAGACCCGGTCGCTCGCGGGCGGGCGCCGCGGGAAGCGGCTCACGCTGAAGGGCGGCGGGGACATCACGATGGAAGGCACCGCGGTCCGGCGCGGCGCCGCGGTGCGGATCACGTACCGCCTCGCGACGACCGCCTCGGTGTCCGTCGAATCGATCCATGCGAGCCTCAACCTGACCGCGGCGGACTGGCTCGGCGCCCCGTACACGCTGGGTACACTCAAGGGCGTCATCCCCGCGGCGGAGAGCGGCGTGCGCCTCGCCGAGGAAAAGGCGGCGTCCTTGTCCCTCGGCCCCGCCGCGGCGTTCGGCGGCCTCATGCTCTCCCTCGCGCCGTCGGCACCGACCCCGCTGCTCTTGCAAGACAGCCGCCGGTGGGGGCCGAACCTGGAGATCCGCGTGATCGCGGAACACGAGGGGGGCGCGCCTTGGACGTGGGCGCCCGGCCGGCCGCTCGTGTTCGAGTTCACGCTCTCCGCGAATCGGCCGATCGCGTTCGCGTACGACGCGTCGGTGACGATCCGCGCGGGGAAGGAATGGATCCCGCTCAACCCCGGCGTCGAGATCGAGCCCGGCTCCGCGCTCGACTGGTCGGGGGCGGGGCTGACGCGCTCACCCGCCGGAAGCCTCGGCTGGCTGCGCGCGAGCCGCGCGAATCCCGGCACGTTCGAGTTCGAGCAGGCGGCGGGCCGGCCGGTGCGCTTCCTGGGCGTGAACGAGGGCACGGGCGGGCTCTTCCCCTCCCACGAGGAGGCCGAGCGGCTGGCGGACCGGCTCGCGCGGCGCGGGTACACCGCGCTGCGCGTGCATCACTACGAGATGGCGCCCTGGGTGCGCGACCAGGGGCTGCTCGATCCCGCGGCGCCCGACACGCTGACGCTGCACCCGGAGCGCATGGACCGGTTCGACCACCTCTTCGCGGCGCTCAAGCAGCGGGGGATCTACGTCACGACCGACCTGTACGTGAGCCGGCCCGTGAAGGCCGCCGAGGTCTATCCGGGCGCGACCGGCGAGCTGGATTACTCCTTCAAGCACCTGATCGCCGTGAACCCGCGGGCGATGGCGAACTGGAAGGCGTTCGCGCGCGTGCTCCTGACCCACGTGAACCCGTACACGAAGCTCGCGTACCGGGACGATCCCGCGCTCGCGTGGCTCGTGCTGGTCAACGAGGGCAACATGGGGAACGATCCCGACGACCTCCGCAAGGATCCCCGCGAGGGGGCGTTGTGGGACGCGGCCTTCGCGGCGTGGAAGCGCGAGACGGGCGTCAAGGGAGACTGGGGGGGGCCGGAGTGCCGTCGCTTCCTGTGGGACATGCACCGCAGGGCCGAGCGCGAGCAGATCGCGTTCCTGCGCGGGGAGCTCAAGGTGAAGGCGCTGGTGAGCGACCTGAACGGCTGGACGGACGAGTGGGGCGCGCAGCCGTGCCGCAGCGAGTTCGATTACGTGGACAACCACATGTACTGGGACCACCCCAACTTCATCGAGAAGGCCTGGGAGCTGCCGTCGCGCGGCGGGTCCGGGGGCGGCAGCGCGATCGCGGCGGGCGGGGCCGGGCTCCACCTGGCTCTCACGCGGCTGCTGGACCGCCCGTTCACGGTCTCGGAGTTCCACTTCGTGCCGCCGAACCCGTTCCGCGCGGAAAGCGGCCTGCTCTACGGCGCGTTCGCCGCCATTCAGGATTGGGGCGTCCTCTGGCGGTTCGCGTACTCGGGCGACAACGCCCGGACGTTCAAGCCGGGGCCCGTGGGCTTCTTCGACGTCGTGGACGACCCCCTCACGCAGGCCGCCGAGTACGCGGCCGTGGCGCTCTTCGCGCGCGGCGACCTCGCGCCCGCCGTGTCCACCGTGGCCGTGGCGGGGAAGGAGGCGGACTTCCGCGCGCGGGGCGGGGAGCGCATCGGCAGCGCGCTCGGGCCCCTCGGGTGGTGCGTCCGGCTCGGGACGCTCGTGGGGGAGAAGACGGACGCGCCGGGGCGGCTGGTGATTCCCGTGGGCCCGCAGGCCGACGCCCCCGGCGTGCTCGCGACCACGATCGCGACGCTGAAGGCGAGCGGGGCGCTGCCCAAAGGGAACGCCACGGACCCCGCCCAGGGCATCGTGGAAAGCGCGGACGGCGCGATCCGGCTCGACGCGCGCGCGGGGACGTTCGCGGTGGCGACGCCGCGCACCGCCGGGATCGTGGGGCCGGCGGGCACGAGCATGGCGAGCGCGGGGTCGCCGTTCGGCGCCACGCTGCGCGGGTGCTGGGGCGCCGCTTGGGCGTCGAGCGTGGACGGGAAGCCGCTGGGGACCAGCGGGCGGATTCTCGTGACGCACCTTACCGACGTCAAGAACAGCGGCGACCGCTTCCGGGGCCGCGCGTGCAAGGTGCTCGAAGCCTGGGGCCGGCTGCCCTATCTCGTGCAGGCGGGCTCGGCGACGATCCGGCTCGCACGCGCCGACGCGGCACAGTTGCGGGTGTGGCGGCTCGCGCTCTCGGGCCGGCGCGTCGCGCGCGTTCCGGCGAAGGTGGTGAACGGGGCGCTGGAGTTTACGGCGTCCACGGCGACGGCGCCCGACGCGACCTTCTTCTACGAGGTGGCCGCACGGCCCTGACCGCGCGCGTCGTCGTCGAGGCGGACCGGCCGGGGGCGGCGATCAGCCCCCACGTGTACGGCCACTTCGCGGAGCACCTGGGCCGGTGCGTGTACGAGGGGCTGTGGGTGGGCGAGGACTCGCCGATCCCGAACGTCCGGGGCGTCCGGTCGGACGTCGTCGCGGCGCTCAAGCGAATCAGGATCCCCGTGCTGCGGTGGCCGGGCGGCTGCTTCGCCGACGAGTATCACTGGCGGGACGGCATCGGGCCGCGCGCGGGGCGCCCCACCATGGTGAACACCCACTGGGGGGGCGTCACGGAGACGAACGCTTTCGGGACGCACGAGTTCATGGATCTGTGCGGACAGCTCGGCTGCGACCCCTACGTGTGCGGAAACGTCGGCAGCGGGACGGTGCGCGAGATGCAGGAATGGGTGGAGTACCTCACGTTTCAGGGAAGGTCCCCGATGGCGGACCTGCGCGCCGCGCACGGCCGCGCGGAGCCGTGGCGCCTGCCGTGGTTCGGCGTGGGCAACGAGAGCTGGGGGTGCGGCGGCCACATGAAGGCCGAGCACTACGCCGATGTGTACCGCCGGTATCAGACGTACGTCCGGAATTTCGCAGGCAACCAGGTGCGCAAGATCGCGTGCGGGCCGAACGAGGGCGACGAGCACTGGACGGAGGTCCTGATGCGCGAGGCGGGACGGTACATGTGGGGCCTGTCCCTTCATATGTACACGTGGTCGCAGGGCCTCGCCGCGAGCTTCGACGAGGCGGGGTGGTGGCGCGTCCTCAGGCGGGCGCTCTGGATGGACGAGCTGGTCGTCCGGCACGGCGCGATCATGGACCGGCACGACCCGGAGAAGAAGGTCGCGCTGGTCGTGGACGAGTGGGGAACGTGGCACCACGTCGAGCCGGGCTCCAACCCCGGCTTCCTCTATCAGCAGAACACGCAGCGCGACGCCCTGGTGGCCGGGCTCACGCTCAATGTCTTTAACGCGCACGCCGACCGGGTCCGCATGGCCAACCTGGCGCAGACGGTCAACGTGCTTCAGGCGGTCGTGCTCACGGACGGCCCGCGGATCGTCCTCACGCCGACCTTCCACGTGTTCGAGCTCTACGCGGTGCACCAGGGGGCGACGTCCCTGCCCGTCGTGGTCGAGGGTCCCGCGATCGGGCCGGAGGCCGAGCGCATCCCCGCCCTGCACGCGTCGGCGTCGCGCGATTCCGCGGACGTCGTGCACGTCAGCGTGTGCAACCTGGACCCCGCGCGGCCCGCCGAGGTCGCCGTGGAGCTGCACGGGCGGAAGCCCGCCACGGCCTCGGCTTCATCCATACGCCCCTTGGCATACAGCAGGATCATTCCGCGCTCCAAGTGTCGGCAATCTTGAGGCAGCAACAACTGTTTGTGCAGTTGCGTTATTAAAT
>CAYHEI010000051.1:0-11472 GCA_964355385.1 uncultured bacterium
GAGTTCAGACGTGTGCTCTTCCGATCTTGGGGACACCCCTGCGACCGTGCAGAACACGTTTCGCCAAGCGAGACAATGTCTCGAGGGTCCGCGGGGCGAGGGGAACGAGACCCGATAGAGTTCCTAGATCGCGGTCATGACGAAGCGCAGGCGGTATTCCCGGTCGGGGGTAGGGGTGTATTCGGGATGGGGGCGGGCGCCCCAGGAGTTGTCGCCGCCGAGCCCAAGCTGCACGAGGTCCACGCTGAGCGTGACGGTGTCCCGGCGCGGCAGCTCGTGCGGGTGCTTCGCGGCCTCGAGATCGGCCTGGGTGTAGGGCCAGACGCTGAAGCAGATGAGGCCGCCGTCGCCCTCGATTCGCAGGCCGCTTCCCTTCGCGTCGGTCAGCTCCAGCCAGCGCACATCGGTGCGGTAGCCGTTCTCCTGGGGCCGCACGAAGGGAAACACCATGTCTTCGACGCGGGATTCGTACTTCCCCACGGAAGCACCGGCCCGGCGATCTTGGTAGTTCTCGTGCGGCCCCCGGCCGTACCAGCGCGCCCGGCCGAACGCCGCGGGCACCTCCGCCTGCAGCCCGATCCGCGGGATCTCCGGCAGGCCCTTCCCCGCCGGACTGAGCGTAAAGTCCACCGCGATCCGGCCGTCGCCGAACACGGTGTACGACGCGCGGCAGGTCGAGTTCCCGGCCGGCAGCGTCATCGCGACCGCGATCTCGGCCGCCCCGCGCGCGGGCCGACCCACGGCAAGCGCCGCGACCTTCCGCCCTGCGGGCGCCTCCTTCCAGACCTTCACGCGCTCCGGGTACTTGTTGCCGAGGTCGGCGTCCGTCGGCACCCTGTAGAAATTCGGCGCCAAGGGCGAGGCCAGCAGCTCCCGGCCTCCGAACCGGACGGACTCCAGAGCGCCCGAGGCGCGCCCCACCCGGACCGCGAATCCCTCGCCGCGCGCCGTCACGCCCGCGGCATCCTCGTCTACGCGGACCGCCGGGAGCGACGTGGGGGGCGGAGCCGCCCGCGCCGCGCCCCGCCACGGGAGCACGAACTGCTCCCAGGCGACCACATGGCCCTTGGGCGCCCACGGCTCGTCCGCCGCCAGCGCGAAGGTGATCGTGACGAAGCACTCGTCGCCCGGCGCGAGTGCGGGACGCCGCAGGGGGACGGCCAGCGCGGCGGTCTCCCCCGGCCCCGCGTTCACCCGGCCGAGGTTCCCCTCCGCGACGTTCCGCCCGCCCGCTTCCAGCACCCAGGACGCGTCGAGGTGGTCCAGCCGCCGGAACGCGTACTTGTTCTTCACGCTGAACCGGCCCACCGAGGCGTCGGACCCTGAGCGAGTCTTCGAGTCGAAGGGGACCGCGGCGATCCCGACCGGCTGGTACACCTTCTTCACCTCGGTCAGCTCCGGCTCGGGCGTCCGGTCGGGCTTGACGATGCCGTTGAGCGTGAACCAGTTGTCGTTCGGGACGTCGCCGAAGTCTCCCCCGTAGCCCAGGTAGCGCACCACGCCGTCCTTGGTCCGCTCGGTCTTCCACACCGCGTGGTCGCACCACTGCCAGATGCTCCCCCCTTGCAGGGGGCGGTGCGCCTCGATGAGATCCCAGTAGTCCTTGAGGTTGCCCAGCGCGTTGCCATTGGCGATCGAGTACTCGCACATGATGAGCGGCCGAGTGGGTTTCGACTTCGCGTAGGTGAGCAGGTCGTCGAAGGTCGCGTACATCGGACAGACGATGTCGGTGTGCGGACGCTGCCCCGCCGGCTCGTAGTGGACAGGGCGGGACGGGTCGCGCCGGTGGATCCACGCGCTGTTGCGCTCGAAGTTGATCCCGTCGCCCGCCTCGTTGCCCATGGACCAGACGATCACCGCCGGGTGGTTCTTGTCCCGCTCCACGTAGTTCCTGGCGCGGTCCAGGTGCGCGGGCCCCCACGCGGGGTCCTTGGCGAGCGACTCCGGGCCGTACCCCATCCCGTGCGACTCGATGTTGCACTCGTTGATGAGGTACATCCCGAGCTCGTCGCACAGGTCGTACCATTTCGGGTCGTTGGGATAGTGCGACGTCCGCACCGTGTTGATGTTGTTCCGCTTCATCATGAGGAGATCGCGTCGCATCCGGTCTGGGGTGACGGCGTGGCCGGTGTCCGGCTCGTGCTCGTGCCGGTCCACGCCGCGGATGTAGACGTACCGCCCGTTGACGAGCAGGATGCCGCCCTTGATCTCGACCGTGCGGAAGCCGACCCGGAAGGGCACGACCTCGGCGGCCCGTCCCGTCCCGTCCCGTCGCGCAGCGTCAGCAGGAGGGTGTACAGGTTGGGGGTCTCGGCGGTCCAGGTCCGCGGCTGGGCGACCCGCCGCGCGATCACCGCCGGGCGCTCGCCCCCGCCCGCGACGCGCCCGCTCGCCGCCGCGCCCTCGAAGACCGCCTTCCCCGCGGCGTCCAGGAGCTTCGCCTCCAGCGTGTAGGCCGCGGCGGACTTTCCGTGGTTGCGGACCTGCGCCTCGATCCGCAGCAGGCCGTCCCGGTAGGAAGCGTCGAGCGGCGTCTTCACGAAGACGTCCCGGAGGTGCAGCGCGGGCGCCGCCCAGAGATAGACGTCGCGGAAGATCCCGCTCAGCCGGAAGAAGTCCTGGTCCTCCAGGTACGACGCGTCGGAGTACTTGTAGACCTCGACGGCCAGCACGTTGTCCCCGGGAACCAGGTGTCCGGTGACGTCGAACTCCGCCGGGGTGCGGCTGTCCTTGCTGGCGCCGATCTCCCGCCCGTTCAGCCAGGCGTAGAAGAAGGAATCCACCCCGTCGAAGTGTAGGAAGATTCGCCTCCCCCCCCAATGACCCGGCACGGTGAACGTGCGCCGGTACGACCCGACGGGATTGCGGTCCTGGTAGCTGGTGAAGTTCTTCGGCGGCTCCCCCATGACCCGCGGCGGGTCCTTCTTGAACGGATACGGAACGTTGCTGTACAGCGGTGTTCCATACCCGTGCATCTCCCAGTTGGACGGCACGGGCAGGTCGTCCCACCGCGCGGCGTCGTAGTCCGGCCGCTCGAACCCCTTGGGCCGCTCGTCGGGGTGGTTCACCCAGGAGAACTTCCAGTCGCCGTTCAGGGACTGGTGCCAGACCGACGCCTCGCGCGTGAACTGCCGCGCCGTCGCCTCGTCGGCGTACGGCAGCAGCGTGGCGTGCGGGGCTTCCTTGTTCCGGCCCAGGAATCTCGGGTTCTCCCACTCGCGTGGCATGGTGTCCACTAATACCACGCCCGGGGGCGGGAGAACAGGAGGCGCGAGGGTTGGCAGGTATTCCCCCTAGCGCGGGTCAGCGGGTGGAGCCCCTCGCCCTGGATCCTCGTAGGTCAATCCGAACACCGTGTCCGTCAGCCACCGACGGAAGGATTCGTTGTCCGTGAACTGCTTGAACAGCTCGGTGTCGTCGTTGAGCACCGCGTTCATGACGCGCCGGAGCGCTTCGTCGTGCTCGATGCGGGCGTTCTGCTTGTCCGAGTTCTTCCTGGCGTTCCGGTAGGCGACGTCCGCCGCGACCCGGTCAGGAATGTCCCTGGTGATCAGCTTGTGCACGCGATCCTGGTCGGTCCACCGGATGCCGCCGAACTGGTCGTTGAACGACTTCAGGATGTTCGACAGGCGGTCGAGTTCCGGCTCGGGCTTGTGTCCCCCTCCCGCCGTCGGCACCGGGCCGATCTCGGCGTCGCTGTCCGGCAACTGGATCCTCTGGACAGCCTTCTTCTCGGCCCGGTAGCTCTCCATGTCTATCGCCTCCAGGATACCTCTGGCCAAGTCCTCCTCCACGGGCGCCGGGAGTTTGGGTACCAGGAAGGCGAGGAAAATCGAGAGAAGCTCCCATTCCTTGTTGGTGTATGGCAGGATCGCGGCGAGGAACCCGTACGTTCGCAGGAAAGCCTTGGCCTTGCCCTTGAAGGCCACCTGCCCGTCCTCGTCGAGCCTCTCCCGATACACGGCGACGCAGCCGTCCAGGATCGGGTCGAGCCGGTCCCGTGCGGCGCCCTTCAGGTAGAGGTCGACGAAGTCTGCGATCTGTTCTTTCGAGTAGACCTGGGCGCCGTCCAATTCGGCTTTCAAGTCATGGAGCTTGTTCGGGTCGGTCTCCGCGGCGAGGCTCGTGGTCCGGTAGTAGTCGGCGAAGGCTTCTTGAATCGTCTCGATGCCGTTCATGAAGTCGAGGACGAACACGTCGCCCTTCCCTGGATGCGCCCGATTGAGCCGGGACAGCGTCTGGACGGCTTTGATTCCCGACAGCACCTTGTCCACGTACATGGTGTGGAGCAGAGGCTCGTCGTAGCCGGTTTGGAATTTGTCGGCGCAGATCAGGAACCGGTAGGGATCCTCGGCGATCCTTTCCGCGATCTTCCCCGACGGAAAGCCGTTCAGGGACGATTCGGTGACCTTGGCCCCTCCATACTCGTGCTCCCCTGAAAAGGCGACGATGGCTCGGCAGGGACTCTTGCGTTCCACCAGATATTCGCGGATCGCGTGAAAGTACTGGACAGCCCGTTCGATGCCGCTGGTCACCACCATGGCCCGGGCCTGCCCGCCGACCTTGCGGAGGTCCAACACCTGTTCGTGGAAGTGATCCACCATGATCTCCGCCTTCACGCGAATGGCGTAGTCGTGGCTTTCGACATAGCGCCGCAGCTTCTTTTCCGCTCGCTTGGAGTCGAACTCGGGATCGCTGTTCAACTTCGCCACCAGCTTGTAGTAACTCTCGACCGGAGTGTACCGCTCGACCACGTCCAGGATGAAGCCTTCCTTGATCGCCTGCTTCATCGTGTAACTGTGAAAGGGGCGGTGCTTGACCGTACCATCGGGCTGCGGATCGGCCTCGCCAAACAGTTCGAGCGTCTTATTCTTCGGCGTGGCCGTGAAGGCGAAGTAGCTCGCGTTGGATAGGAGCTTCTTTCCCTCCATCAGCCGGTTGATGACGTCTTCCGTGGTTTCGACGTCATCGCTCGCCCCGGCCGCCGACAAGGCGGCCGAGACCGACGCGGAGGTCCGGCCGCCCTGGCTCGAATGCGCCTCGTCGATGACGATCGCGAACCGCCGGCCGCGATGCTCGTCGCCGATCTCCTTCAGGACGTGGGGAAACTTCTGGACCGTGGTGATGATGATCTTCTTCCCTTCGCGGACGAAGCGGCGCAAATCGCCCGAGTCGGCGGCATGCCCAACCGTCGCCCCCACCTGCGCGAACTGCTTGATCGTGTTCTCGATCTGCCTGTCGAGCAGGATCCGGTCCGTCACGACGATGATCGAATCGAAGACGGCTGCCTCGTCCTTGCGCAGGCCGATCAATTGATGCACGAGCCACGCGATCGAGTTCGACTTCCCGCTTCCGGCGGAGTGCTGGATCAAGTAGCGCCGGCCCGCCCCCTGGGCCGCGCACTCAGCCAGTAACTTGCGGACCACGTCAAGCTGATGGAAACGCGGCCAGATCTGCACGGTCCTCTTGCGTCCAGTCTTGTCGTCCTTGGCCTCGACGACCTGGGCGTAGTTTTCAAGAATATCGGTCAACCCCCGCCGGGTGAACATCCGTTTCCAGAGATAGTCGGTCTTGAGTCCGTTCGGGTTGGGTGGATTTCCAGCGTCGTCGTTCCAGCCTTGGTTGAAGGGCAGGAACCACGAGTGCTTTCCCTTGAGGTGGGTGCAGAACCGGACTTCGTGGTCGTCGACGGCGAAGTGGACCACGCATCGCCCGAACTCGAACAACCTCTCCCGCGGATCGCGGTCCCGCTTGTACTGCTCGACCGCGTCCCCCACGGTCTGCTTGGTGAGGCTGTTCTTCAATTCGAACGTGGCGACGGGGAGTCCATTGATGAACAGACAGAGGTCCAACGCCAGTTGGGACTCGTCCCGACTGTACCGGAGCTGGCGCGTCACGCTGAACTGATTGTTCTCGTACAGCACCTCGGCCTTTCGATTTCCCGGCGATGGCGTCCCGTAGAAGCAGTAGATCGAGAGGGCGCCATGCTTGATGCCGTGCCGCAGGACGTCAATCGTTCCATGCTTGGCGATTTCTCCCTGGAGCCGGGCCAGGAACTTCCGGCGTGTGGGACTGTCCGTGGACAAGGAAAGTTGAGCGACGAGTTCCGGCTGCGTGCGCTCAAGGAACACCGACAACTGGGCGAGGTCCACGCAGTACTCCCGGTCGTAGTCCTTGGGGTCACCTCCGGTCCAACCGGTACCGTACGCTGAGGGCCGCTCCGAGGCTGTCTGGCGGCGGCCCTCCCGGGTTCGCATGGTGTGCCTGTCAGCTCAGTGCAGATGAGCCGTTCGAGTCCCCGTTCGCTGGTGTCGGATGGCATCGTCAAGCGTCCGCCCCTCTCGTGGCGCCATCGTCCAGTTCCATCCCGAGAGCGTCGAGAATGGCCGCCGCGACTCCCTGGATGCCTTCCGGAGAGAGCGCGCCGATCTTCTTGCGGAGGCGAGCGGCATCCAGCGCGCGCATCTGGTAGGCGAGCGCAACGCTGTCTTCACGCAGCCCTCCTTCTCCTTTCTTGAGGAAGCAAGTGCCGGGCTCGACAACCCGATTCGTGTTCTTGGTGATTGGGATGGAAAGGACCGTGGCCGTGAATCTCGGCAGCGCCGGATTCTGGAACACCACGACGGGCCGGCGATCTCCCTGCTCGCTTCCTCGAATGGGTTCAAGTACCGCCCAATAGACGTCTCCGGTCCGCGCGGCCGTCACGGCTTGCGATCCAGCCGCCGGAGGCTCCGCGCCCAAGTCCCAATGCCCGATTCCAGCCACCGTCGGTCTTCCGCCGTCGTACGAACGGCTGGCTCGGGGATCAGGTCGGAAAGCCGGACCCCGAGCGCGGAGGCCACCCGTTTCACGCTCGAGAGCAACGGTTCGTGCCTGCCGCTCTCCAGCCGGGCAAGATTGGAACGCGCCATCCCACACCTCTCGGCCAATTCGGTTTGCGACCACCCCCGGCGGCTCCGATGAACCTGCACTAACGCGCCGATCGACCGGGCCCGAGTGCCGGGGCGATTCTCTTCGAGGTGGATGGCATAGCGGCCGACGCGCAGAATGGCTGATCTCTGTCCGCGTGCCTCACCAAACGTCACGAGCCTCGCCGCATCGGAGGCGTTGATGAACCCATCAAGCACATGTCGAGTCTTCCGCCAATCCATGACGAGACGCCTCCCGCCCGGTTGAAGGATCGCAAGATTGTCCATCACGTCTTCGGTTCCGCCACCGGCTTCCGGATGGCCTCAGCATGCAACCGGTTGTTCTCCGTCCGAAGCGCGTTCATCTGGTTCTCCATCTCGGTCATCAGGTATCGGATGGCCGCATAGCTCCGTTCAAGTTGCCGGTAACGCTCCACCACGCGGTTGTAAGCCCCCTGGAGCTGGACATTGGCTGCTTCTAGTTTGCGATTCTCAGCCGCCTGAGCCACGTTTCCAACGACCGAGATTGCCCCGCCCAGAGCCACCAAACCGAGTAGATCTCCCCCACTACCTGCCGATTTCGCCATGGTTCACCTCCGTGGGGTTATTGTATCACACGTGATACGCCTGGCGACCTGGGCGCAAGGGCCGAGGCCTCATGTCTGGGCCAGAGGTTCCGCCAGTTCCCCAACTGGAGCGTCGCCGTCTTCATCCGCGACATCTTCGCTCAGCACAATCTCGTCCCCTGCCTCCGGTTCGTCTGTCTTCTCCGGCAGTCGCGCCGCCGCCTCGCGCACGTCGAGCTTTCCGGTCACCACGTCGGCGACGAGGCGGGTGCGGTACTCGCGGAGGAGTTCGATCTCGCGTGCGAGGCGGACATTAGACGCATCGAGTGGACCAGTCTTGGATGAAATGTCCTGAGCAATGGTTTCCTGCTCATCCGGCGGCGGCACGGCAATAGAGATCGACAGCAGACGATCCTGAGTGAGCTTCGGTTGGGCCGCTCCCGATATCCAAGGCTCATAGTCCATCGTCTCAAGAAGATGGGCGAGGAAGACAATACTCCCACGTCTTGGCTTGAGGATATGGGCATGATTGTTTACCCAGAACTTTCCGCTGGCGACAATGGCAAGAGGTAGATTCCGAAGAACTAGGTTCGCTCCGTCTTCCGCAATGAGCAACAGATCGCCATCAAAAAGAAAGTCGTCAACCTTGTCGATTACTCCGGATGCACCGTAGTAGTTGTACACCCTTGAAGTCATCGCACCCCGTTCGACTGAGTTCAGAGGCACACGTCTTGTGTTGAGACAGCGGAATTCGTTCTTGACCCTCGATATTGTCCAGTGCTGCGGAACCTCGCCGAGCCAGGGGACGCCCGAAGGCTTGAGCGGGACGGAAGGGACGAGGCCGCGGGTGACGGCGCGGTGAATGATAGCCTGCTTCTGCTCGTTGAGCAACGCGATCATCTTCCGCTTCGCCCGAATCGCCCGCTCCAGCCTCCCGTTCGCCCAATCCAAGAACTTCGCAATCGCCGCTTGTTCTTCGGGCGGAGGGAGGGGAATTGCGACGCCTTGGATTGCGCCTTGTGACAGCCCGTACCGGGTGACTCCGTTGGCCTCGACGTGGAACTGCGCGGCGATGAAGTGACTCTTGATCGTCCGATGAAGATAGGCACCGTACAAACCAGGCCTTGGGTGCAGTATCGCAAGGTGGTATCCACAGATTAGGTCCCATGCCTCGCACTCCACCAGCGCGGGCACGCCAATGTCGTTCCACTCCTCCGAGTCCTTCGTGATGAGAACATCGCCTTTACGAAGGCCAAACCGAACGCGCTCTTCTTCACTCGCAGTCGCAGTCATGAAGCGGATCGACTCGTTGATACGCTCGTTCTTATACACATCCATGTAGTTGCACAACCGCACCGGAGTCTCTCCGCGCTTGCTATGCTTGTCGACGTTGCTCACCTGCATTTCGCACGCGTGCCTCAGCCGCCTCGTGCCCCAATGCCCTGGCACCTGTCCAATCCATGGCAGCCCCGACTCCTGGTATTCCGCATACGGCTTGAGGTCAGCGATCATGCCCGCTCACCCTCCTCCATCTGGCGCTCGAAGGATTGGCGCACGAGACCCATCACGTATGGCAGTTCGTCAGGCGACTTGAGAGTGACTTCAACGTCGCCGTTTCCCCAGCGCCCGCGGCCCGTCACATCCCGACACAAGCCCTTCGGGTCATTGATTTCGGTGAAGACCATGTTGATGGTCAAAATGAGCCGCTTGGCCTGTGGCACCACGTCCACGAAGTTGGTTTCGGCTTTGTAGGCGACGTAGAGCTTCAGGAACTCCTCACTAACGCAGGGATCGAGCGCGAGCACCTCCCCACGGAAAGCCTGGAAGAGGTCGCGCACGCCGCGGCCATACATCTCGCTGCCCTTCGCCAGATAGGGGTGGTCCTCAATGGTGTAGCCTCCGACCGAAGGCGGTTTGTCCGGCAGATAGCTGGCGAGCGTTGCAGCATCGAGTTTGGGCGAGATCCACACCGCAAGGGCCTGAGCGGCGAGCCGCCCCGCGCGCTCTTGAATTGCAGATTCGTTCCACGCGGCCTGCTGGCCGAGTCCGGCATTGAGTTTAAGAGGGCTCTGCCTGAATCCTCCAGCCATGTCGCGCTTTTCGGAAAAGGGGCTGTCGCTGTATTCGGCGTTGTAGCCGGTGAGTGTCAGATTGCCGAGCGTGTGCAGCCACTGCTGCTGTACCCGCTGCCACTCCGGACCGAGCGCTTGCCTCCACGCATCGGGAAGGTCGGGGTTCTGTGGCAGGATGTGTTCGATCGTATATTCGTCGACCGGCACGCGCTCCTTGCGGTCGTGGTTCTCCAATCGCCGGAGCCAATAGCTTCGGCTCCTGAAGTTGTAGAGATCGCGTGTTTGCAGATCGCGCCGGAACTCTTCGTCGCCAGGGAATCGCCGATACGAGGGCAGCATGAGGAAATGTGCCTGGATGCTCTCAAGGTAGCGCTCCTTCCTAAGCGCCTTCCCGAATGTGGCAAAGGTCTTGTTCATCGAGTTGGTGGGTATGGCACAAATGGCGCGACGGAACACATACGCTTCGACGAGCCGCACGGCGGCTGCGAGGTCGCAGGCGCGGAGAGTATTCCTTTCATAGTCGTGATAGAGTTCGAGCAGGAAGGGGTAGGCAACATCAACCTTCAATTCACGAAGGTCGTGAAAGGCCATAGCGAGCGTCGCGTCCTGCTCACGCCCAAGCGCCAGGGCACAGAAATATCGAGCAAAGGCGCGGAGTTCCTTGACCAGTGCTTCGGTGCCCGCATCGCGGACGGGTGTCGTACGAGAATAGTCCTTGAACGCCTCGTAGACTTCACGCTCGCGCGGGATGTCACCCGTGCGCACAGTGAGGAAGTGGCGCATGAAGCTGTCGAACTGGGTGCCGTAGGCCTCCTGCCCGAAGTCCTGCTCCATAGGGCGCCAATATACTTGGTAGAGACGCGTCTGGAGCCCGGGATCGAGCCCCATGAGGATGAAGTTACGGATCAAATCGGCTTGGCTCAGCTCCTTGCCAGTTGAGCTCATGCTCTCGAAGATCAGTTGCGGATTGTCCTGATCGCGGCTGAGCGCGATGTCCACGACGACAAGCTTGGCGAGTCCACGGCACACCGGGGCGAGGTCGCCGCCCTGTTCCTTGAGCAACTCGCCAAACAAGCTGAAATTCTGAGTCAACCGTAGGGAAGGCTCCTTCGGCTGCTCGCTGTTCTTGATGACTGCCTTGAGTGACTCGCTGTCGGTCTGCGAGAGGAGCAGCTTGTAGTACCGGTCGCCTTTCTCCAGTCGGTTCGTCAGGTAGTACTCGCGAAGCTTCGCGGCTGAGAATCCGTCTACGGGTTCGCCCTCCTCTCCAACGGCGCGGGCCAACGCCTCGATCAGCAGCGAAACCGTGGTCAGACGCTGTTGACCGTCTATCACGAGCAATGGTGCCTGATGCGTGACCTGCGACAGCCCCTGCTCAACGTAGACTATCGAACCGATGAAGTGGACGGCGATGGAGTCGCTCGACCCGGCGCGCAGGATATCCTCCCACAACTGGCGGCACTGCTTGTCGGTCCATGAGTAGGTGCGCTGGTAGATCGGAATTACGAACTGCGGTGACTTCTGGAGGAAGCTCAGCAGCTTGGCTTCGGTCGCTTTCATGTGGCTCCACTCTTCAGGACGCCATCCAGCAGCCCCTCGGCTTCTTTCTCGACGGCCAGGATGTCGGCGCTGATCTCCTCGAGCGTGCGCAGCGGCTTGGGCTTGTAGAAGTGCCGCGTGAAGCTCACCTCGTAGCCAACGCGCACGCTGTCCGGAACGTACCAGGCGTCGGCGGCGTACGGCAGCACCTCGCGGCGGAAGAATGCCTCGATCCTGCCCTCCTCCAGCAAGGGAATCTGTTCGGTGTCACGCAACTCAGGGTTCGGTTCGTACTCGACGACGGTTGGCTTGCCACCGATCGACACCTCGAACAGACCACGCAGCGGGTTCGCGGCGGTTCCCTTCTTGTGGATCCTGCGAATGACC
>CAYHEI010000052.1:0-11451 GCA_964355385.1 uncultured bacterium
CCCCGGAAACCGCGCCGGGCGACGGCGCCGGCCTTGAGGGCGGCGGCAATCGCGGTGCGCAGGGGGTCGGGTCCGCGGGCCATATGAGGTCCTATAATGATACGCCATCGTGACCACCGCGCAGATCGCCGAGAACGTCCGGGAAACCGTGTCGCCGCGGGGAGCCATCGTGCTGTCGGAGGAGCTGCCGCACGTGCCCTCCGTGGCGCTCGGGATCTGGCTGCGGACGGGCTCGCGGCACGAGGAGGAGGGCGAGGCGGGGCTGACGCACTTCCTCGAGCACATGTGCTTCAAGGGGACCGCGCGGCGGGACGCCAAGCGCATCGTGGAGGAGATCGAGGCGGTGGGGGGGCAGCTCGACGCGGCGACGTCGCGCGAGCACACCAGTTTCTACGCGCGGGTTCTCGAGGAGGACCTCCCGCTGGCCTGCGACGTGCTGTGCGACATTCTCCTGCACTCCCTGCACCGGGAGGAGGACGTGGCGCGGGAACGGGACGTGGTCCTCGACGAAATTCGGATGTACGAGGACGACCCGGGTGACGTCGCGCAGGAGCGGCTGATGCGCGCGCTGTACGGGGACCACCCGCTCGGCCGGCCGGTGCTCGGGCGGCCCGCGGTGATCCGGTCGCTCGACCGGAAGGCGGTCACGGGGTACCGCGCGCGGCGGTACGCCGCGGACCGGCTGGTGGTCGCGGCGGCGGGCCGCGTGGTCCACGAGGACCTCGTGGCGCGGCTGGCTCCGTTGCTTTCCGGTCTCCCCCCCGCGGCCGAGCCGCGTCCCGTGGCTCCGCCGCCGCCGCGCACGCGCTCGGAGGCCGCCGGGCGCGAGCAGGAGCAGACGCATGTGGCGCTCGGGGCGCACGCGCTGCGCGCGGACCATCCCGACCGCTTCACGTTGTGGGTGCTGAACAACGTCCTGGGGGGCGGGGCCAGCTCCCGGCTCTTCCAGGAAGTGCGGGAGCGGCGGGGGCTCGCGTACAGCATCGCCTCGGGGGTGGAGATGTTCGACGACGGCGGGCTCGTCATCATCCACACCTCCTGCGATCCGGCCAAGGCGGACCAGGCGGCGGGCGTGATCGGAGAGATCCTGCAGGACCTCGCCGGCGGCGGGGTCACCGACCAGGAGGCGCTGCGGGCGCGCGACCAGCTCAAGGGGAATCTCTTGCTCGGCATGGAAGGCACCGTGAGCCGGATGATGCGGCTGGCGGGAGCACGGATGACACTCGGGCGGGTGCCGCCGCTCGACGAGGTGCAGCGGAAGGTGGAAGCGGTGACGCCCGACGCGGTGCGGGCGCTCGCGCGCTCCCTCCTCCCGCCGGGCAGGTTCGCGGCGATGACGCTCGGTCCCGGCGAACCGAAATCCGTTTCCTGGGCCGCGCAAGAATGAGAATAGGATACGGGTGGTTGAAGGAGTTCGTGCCGGGGCTCCCGCCGGTCCAGGAGACCGCGCTTCGGCTGGGCGCCGGGGGGCTCGCGGTGGCGTCCGTGCGGCCGTTCAGCTCGGCGCTTTCGGGCATCGTCGTGGCCGAGGTGCTGGCGGTCGAGAAGCATCCGAACGCGGACCGGCTGCGGCTGTGCGACGTGGACGCCGGGGGGGAGCGGTACCGGATCGTGTGCGGCGCGGCGAACGTCCGCGTGGGCATGAAGGCGCCGCTCGCGCTCCTCGGCGCGCGGCTGGCGGGCGGGAAGGAGATCACTCGGGCGGTCATCCGGGGAGTGGCCTCGGAGGGGATGCTCTGCTCGCCCTCCGAACTCGGGCTGCCGGGCGACGCGTCAGGCCTCCTGGAACTCGATGCCGGCGCGGTGCCCGGGGAGCCGTTCGTGCCCGAGCCGGAGGAGCAGGTGTTGGAGATCGAGGTGACGCCGAACCGCGGCGACGCCCTGAGCGCGCAAGGCGTCGCACGGCAGCTCGCGGCGCTCCTCGGCCTCGCGTGCAAGGCGCCGTTCGAGGAAGGTCCTTCGCGCCTGCGCGCTCCGGACACTCCCGGACTCGGGGACTCGTCCCGCAGACTAACGGGTGACCCGGAGGGTGCCCCGCCCTCGGTCGCCGCTTGGACGGTCGCGACGGAAGACGCCGAAGGCTGCGGACTGTACACGGCGCGGCTGCTCGAGGGCGTGCGGGTCGGACCCTCGCCCGAATGGATGCAAAAGCGCCTGGCCGCGTGCGGGATGCGGCCGATCAACAACGTGGTGGACGTGACCAACTACGTGATGCTGGAGCTCGGGCAGCCGCTGCACGCGTTCGACACGGCGCGCCTCCGGGGCCGGCGCATCGTGGCGCGGCGCGCGCGCGCTGGCGAGAAGATCACGACGCTCGACGGGACGCTGCGCGCCCTGCCGGCCGACGCGGTCGTAATCGCGGACGAGGGCGGGCCGGTCGCCGTGGCCGGAGTGATGGGCGGAGTCGGGAGCGAGATCGGCACGGGCACGACGACGGTCCTGCTCGAGTCCGCGTGGTTCGACCCCATCCGGGTCCGGCGGGGGGCGCGGGGTTTGGGTCTGTCCACGGAGTCGTCGTACCGGTTCGAGCGAGGCGTGGATCCCGGCGGCGTCGCGCGGGCGTCCGCGCGCGCGGCGCAACTGCTCGGGGAGTTCGCCGGCGCGAAGCCCGTCTCGGCCCTGCTGGAAGCGCGCGGCCGGCTCCCCGCGCCCGTGACGATCGCCGTGAACGCGCGCGCGGTCTCCTCTCTCCTGGGCGTCACGCTCGCGGCGGGGGAGATCGGCGACCTGTGCAGGCGGATCGGGTGCACGGCCACGGTGGAGGGGGAGGTTGTGCGCGTGACGCCTCCGACCTGGCGGCTCGACCTGAGCCTTCCCGCCGACATCGCCGAGGAGTGCGCGATCCTCCACGGCTACGACCGGATTCCCACGACCGTCCCGGTGGGGCGGGCGGCGGCGCCCGTGCGCGCGAAGGCCGTGATCGTGGAAGCCCGGGTACGCGAGGCGCTGCGCGCCGCGGGGTGCACCGAGGCGCGGACGCTCAGCTTCGTCCGGCGCGCGGACCTCGCGCGGCTCGATCCGGCCGGCGCGGGCGCGGCGGTGAAGCTGCTGAACCCGATGAGCGAGGACGAGGAATTCTTGCGCACGACGCTGCTGCCCGGTCTCGCGCGCGCCGCCGGGTACAACCTCGCGCGTGAGGCGGCGGGCGTGGCGCTCTTCGAAACCGGGGCGGTGTTCACCGGGGGGGACGCGGGTCCGCGCGAGACTCCGCGGCTCGGTCTGCTCCTCGCGGGCCGGGAGGCGCAGACGGCGCACGGCGCGGAGCGCGCGCTGGACTTCTACGACCTCAAGGGCGCCGTGGACGCTTTGGGGGCGGCGCTGGGCCTCGCGCTGCGGTGGGAGTCGGGGCCGGACCCGCGCTGCGCGCTCGGATCGGCGGCGCGGATCCTGGCCGGCGACGCGCAGGCCGGCTGGGGAGGCGTCCTCGCGCCCGCGGTCGCGGACGCCTACGAGCTGCCCCGCGGGGCGTGCGCCGCCGAGCTGGACGTCGCCGTCCTCGTCGCCGCCGCCCGGCTGGACGCGACCGTGGCCGCGCCCGCGCGGTATCCGGCGGTCCGGCGGGACCTGGCGGTGGTGGTGCCCGAGGCGGTCCCCGCGGCGGCGCTGGAGGCGGCCGCGCGGAAGGCGGGCGGGGCGCTCCTGGCGGAGGTGGGGGTGTTCGACGTGTACCGGGGCAAGCCGGTGCCCGCCGGAGCCAAGTCCCTGGCGCTCCGGCTGGCCTTCCGGGCGCCGGACCGGACGCTCACCGAGGGGGAGGCGGAGCCGGTTCTGGCGGCCGTTCTCGCGGCGCTGGAGCGGGAGCTCGGGGCGGTGCTCCGGGCGGCTTGAGTCGCTGACAAGGGTTTTGATAAGCTGCTGACAATGGCCCAGGCCGCTCGCGCCGAGCAACTGGAGTTACCCCAAGGAGGCAGCATGGCAACGCTCGTCACGGAACAGACCCCCATCGAATCCCTCGAGCGCCGCCTCGAGGACCTGCTCGTCCGCCACGAGCAGTCCCGGCAGGAGAACGGCCAGCTTCGGCAGGAAGTCGCCGCGTTGAAGAAGGAGATCGCGTCGCTCACGCAGGACGGCAAGGAGCAGCGGCAAGAGATCTCCGCGTTGCGGCAGGAGATCATGGAGCTCAAGCAGGAAAACGGCGGTCTCAAGCAGGAAGGCGTGCAACTGCGGCAGGAGCGCGACCTCATCAAGGAGCGGATCACCAAGCTGATCGGGCAGGTGGACCAGCACCTGAGCCAGCCGGCCTGACGGCAGACCGGAACCAGGGCGGCGTGGGCACGGCCAAGGTTACGCTCCTCGGCGAGGAGCTGACGCTGCAGGGGGAGGAGGATGCCGCCTACCTCGAACGCTTGGCATCCGACGTCGAGGGATTGCTCAAGCGGCTCGCGGCGGACTTGGAATTGACGGGGCAGCCGACCAAGACCGCGCTGCTCGTCGCGATCAACCTCATGGACGAGCTCACGAAGCTCCGGGCCCGCCACGCGCGGCTCGAAGCCGGGACCGCCGCGGCCGCCTCGTCGATGCTCACGCGCATCGAGCACACCCTGCGCCTGGAGGAAATCCCGGCCCAGTAAGGTTCGCGCGCGCCGTTGTACGGCGCCGTCAACGCGAATATCATGAACGAGGGAGTTGGAGGGCGGGCAGGGAGCGGATGACCATCACGATGCGCGGTGCGGCATTCATCCTCGTGGGGGCGCTCCTGCCGCTGCCGGGGCGCGCGACGAATCCCGCGTACGTGATCGACACGCTCGCCGGGCCCGGCGTGCGGCTGTGCCAGCCCGCGGGCGTCGTGAGCGACGCCGCCGGCAACTCGGTCATCCGACGCGTCGATGGGGCCGGTACGATCATGACGTTCGCGGGAAACGGGTCCCTCGGCTACACGGGGGACGGCGGACCGGCGCTCGTGCTGGCTCCAGCGGGGCTTGCGGCCCGGGCGGGTGGGCCCGCTCCCGCCGGGCCGATCACGCTGGCTCCCGGCTCGTCCACGACGTTCACGTGGACGCTGAGCGCGCAGGCGCCGGGAACGTTGGTGCTCACCGGCTCGGCGTCGGTCGCGGGACTGGCGAACGGGATCTCCGCGGGCGCCTCCGCCGCGGACGGAGGGCCAGGTCGAGGTCCCCGGCCGGTCGGGGATTCCGCCCGGCCTCTATCTGCTCCGCGTGCGGGCGACGCTGGCGGGCGGGAAGCGTCAGACCTTCCCGGTGGCGAAGGTGGTGCTGAAGCCGTAGCCCGGGCGCTCGGAGAAAAACCCGGCCCAATAAGGGGAAAAGTCCTGGTTGATCTTCATCACGGCCCTGCTATCATACATACAGCGTGACCAAGAGGGGATGGCGCACGCGCATGAGGATCATGATGCCTAGGCGACCGGCCGCTGATCTCGTCCGAGCGCTGCTGCTTTCGTATACCTTTGTCGCCGCTGCGAATCCTGCACGGGGCGCCTGGTCCGCGACGGGTCTTTGGCATCAGATCCCGGACGTTTCCGGTCCGGGGGGCCGGCTCTTCGCCAGTCTGACCCCGGACACATGGTGGTACGGCCAGGACGCGACGGGTGACTACGACACGGGCGCTGCCAACAGCGGCTCGCTGACGACCACTCCCTTCACGGTCTCGGCCGGCGACTTCCTCATGTTTTCGAGCTGGGAGGAGACCGAGGTCGCCATGACGTTCGATACACGGTGGCTGTCGATCTCGACCGACGGCGGGTTTTCCTGGACGCCACTCCGCCAACTGTTCGGCCCGACGGCTTCGTGGTACCAGCCGCGGGTTGATCTTGCCCCCTACGTGGGTCAGACCGCCCTCTTCCGGTTCGACTTCGACACGGTGGACGATGTGTTCAACAACTTCGGCGGCTGGTACGTGGACGATTTGTATGTCGGGCCGGCAGCGGCGCTCACCGCCACGCTCACCGTCATTCCGCCGGCAGCCGCCGTCGGGCAGTGGGTGACGGTCGAGATGACCGTGACCAACGAAGGGAGCCTCTCGGCCCTGAGCGTCACGCCCGCGCTCGAGATCAACGGCGGCGCGAGCCAGGTCGTGGGCATCGGGACGGTGACTCCCGCGAGTTCCGACATTGCGCCGGCTGCCTCCGTCACGTTCTCGTGGACCTACAGCGTGTCGGGCGGCGGCACCGTGTCGTTCAGTGCCACGGCGATCGGCAGCGAATCCGGCACCGGCCGGATCGTCGCGGCGTGGAATACCGCGGTGCTCAACGGGCTGCCGGCCTCCCTGGCCGTGACTCCGGCGTCCGTGGTGGCCGGCGCCTGGGTGACCGTGTCGCTGACGGTGACGAATGCAGGGGCGAACGATATCTGGCTCTATGACCCCCTCATAGGGTTCGCGGCTGGAGCCGGCCTCGTGACGTGGATCATCGGACCGTTGCCGGGCGGGGGTGTCTGGTTGCCCACCGGCGTATCGCAAACCTTCGACTGGAGCTACAGCACCAGCGGAGCCGGCTCGGTCGTGTTCACGGCGTCCGCGACGGGCGTGGATCTCGTGACCTTCCTCGATGTACAGACAATGATGGCCGCGGCGACGCTGACGATCAGCCCGGCCGTGTCGCCCACGTTGGTCGCCACGATGACCGTGACGCCCTCCGTGCCGACGATGGGAGAAACGGTCGTGGTGGCGTTGACCGTCTCCAACGTCGGCAGCGTGGCGGTCAATGCCGTCACCCCGGCGATCCAGATCACGACGGGCGGCGCGCTCGCCGTCCTCGTGAGCGGGCCGGTGCCTTCCGGCCCGCTTGCTCTGGCGCCCGGCGGCGGGGTGACGTTCGTGTGGACCTACAGCGCATCCGGCGCGGGCACGGTGGCGATGACGGCGACCGCCACGGGGACGAACGCCGGCAATGGGGCCACGGAGCTGGCGGCGGGAACCGGGGCGTGGACGACGAGCATCAGCCTGCCGGCGGCTGTCGACAATGTCACGCTCGCCTGGAGCACGGGTGGAAACGGGAATTGGTTCGGCCAGTCCGCCCAGTCGTTCTTCGGCGGGGACGCGGCACAGAGCGGGGCGATCGCCGACGGCCAGACCTCGTTTCTCGAGACCACGGTGACGGGCCCCGGCTCGCTGACGTTCTTCTGGCGCGTGGACTCCGAACCGGGCTGGGATTTCCTCACGCTGTTCATCGACGGCACGCCGCAAGTCGGCGCGATCAGCGGATTCGTGGGCTGGACCCCGGTCACGGTCCCCATCCCGTCCGGCACCCACACGATCCGATGGGAGTACTCGAAGGATGCGTTCTGCTGCGCCTCCGGCGCCGACGCCGCTTGGGTGGACCAGGTGGCGTACGAGCCGACCTGCGGCTCCGCGTCGGTCACCGTCGTCAAGACGCAGTCTCCGCCCTCCGGATCGAGCCTTGCGCCGGGATCGCCGGTGGCCTACCGGATCGTCGTGACGAACGCGGGGACGGGGACGATCACGAGCCTGACGGTCACGGACACGGTCTCGCCCGTGGTGACCGGGATAGCGGAGAGCCATCCGGCGATCTTCGGGGCGGCGGTCATCGCGAACGTCGCGCCGAGCGGGACGCGCCTCATCTGGGGCGCGAACGCGCTGACCATGTCCCCCGGCATGGCGTACACCTTCACGGTCACGGGGCTGGTCGGGGTTGCCTGTGGTCCGCTCGTCGTGGCGAACACGGCGATGGTTTCGGCCACGACGGCGTGCAGCGCGATGGCGGCGATCGGCGGGAGCGTCACGTTCACGACCGCGGGTCCCGTGGTGGCGCTTTCGGTGACGAAGACCCAGACGCCCGCGGCGCCGGGGATCGGCGGTGCCGTGACGTGGCGGTTGGATGTGATGAACGTGGGAGCGGCCACGATCACGTCGCTCCAGGTGGTGGACACCGTGGCGGTGGGACTACCGGGGGGATGGACGATCGTGACGGGCGTTACGGCGTCCCAGCCGGGCGGATGGGCCGCCCCGGCGCTCACGAACGTGCCCGGCTCCGGGACACGGTTCATGTGGACGTCTCCGGGGGGGCTGCAGATGGCGCCGGGGGCGCGGTTCTCGTTCACGCTGGCCGGCACCGTGGGTGCGGCGTGCTTCCCCACCTGGATCGGCAACACCGCGTACGTGACCGCGTCCGACGGGTGCCAGACGGCCACGCGGTATTCCAACGCCGTAGGGGCCATGCTCCCGCCTCCGTCCCTCTCGCCGTCCGTCGTGGTCACGCAATCGCCCGCGAGCGGGGCCAATCTCGGCGCGGGCGACCCGATGACGTACCGGATCGTCGTGACGAACGGGGGGACGGCGACGATCACATCGCTGATCCTCTCGGACACCGTGGCGACGGTGGTCACGGGGGTGGCGACCTTCCAGCCGGGGGGGTTCGGGGCGCCGGTCGTGGCGCAGGCGGCGCCGAGCGGTACGCGTTACCTCTGGAGCGCGGCGGGACTGACGTTCGCACCCGGGACCGCGCTGACGTTCACGGTGACCGGGCGCGCCGGACCGGTGTGCGCCGCCACCCCCGCGTCCAATATGCCGCTCGTCTCGGCAACCGGGACGCCGGGCTGCACGATGGCGTCCGCGTTTGGCGCGTCGCAAACATTCACGGACCTCCCGCCGGCGCTCACGCTGACGGTGTCCGCGACCATGACGCCCGCGGTTCCCGTGTCGGGGCAAGCCGTCCTGTTTCGCGTCGTCGTCTCGAACGCGGGATCGGCGACGGTCACGTCGTTGACCCTGGTGGAGACCGTTCCGGCGGCGTTGACCGGGCCGGTGTCGTCCCAGGCGGCTCCCTTCGCGGCGCCGGTCGTCGTGGCGGCCGTCCCGAGCGGCACGCGGTTCGTCTGGAGCGGGGCGGGGCTCACCATGGGTCCGGGCGCGTCTTTCACCTTCACGATCGCGGGGATCGCCTCGACGGTGGGGGCGCTCAGCGCCTCGGCCTTCGCGATCGGCGGGGACCCGTGCGGCTGGGTGTCGGCGACGGCATGGGCGGGCGGTTCGGCATCGGCCTCGCCCGCGCAGCTTGCCGCCGCGCTCTGGGCGTCCGCGACCCTCCTGGTGGCGGGCCAGAGCTTCACCGTGACGCTGACGGTGACGAACATCGGCGGCACGGCGCTGGCCGGCGTGACGCCGTCGGTGGTGCTCGCTCCCGCGGGGCTCGCGGCCGCGGCGAGCGGGCCCGCTCCCGCCGGGCCGGTCACGCTGGCTCCCGGCTCCTCCGCCACGTTCACCTGGACGCTCAACGCCGCGGCGGCGGGGAGCCTCGCGCTGACGGGATCCGTCTCCGGATCGGGGGGGATCGCGGCGCTCGACGCGCGCACGGTTCAAATCGTGTCGCCGTCCTCGCTCCTGGCGGCGTCCCTGATCGTGTCGCCGTCGCCGGTCAAGGCCGGATTCACGTTCCAGGTTTCGCTCACCGTGACCAACACGGGCGGGGTGGACGTCCTGGAGGCCGTGCCCGGCCTGGTGCTGGGGGATGCGGCGCTGGGCACCGTGCTGACGTCGCCCGTGGCCTCGACGATCCGGGCGGGGCAGGTCGTGACGTTCGTGTGGGCCGTCCGGGCGGAACAGCCCGGTCGCCTCGTGGTGAGCGGCTCCGTCGCGGGGCTGGCGAACGGGATCTCCGCGGGCGCCTCCGCTGCGGGCGAGGTGACGATCCTGCCGGAGTTCGCCGAAGCGCTGGTGGTGTACCCGAACCCGGCGCGCGCGGCGGACCGGCTGGCGATCTCGCTCAAGCTCGAGGGGGACGCGGACGAGGTGGAGGTGTCGCTGTACGACACGGGGATGCAGCGGGTGTACCACGCCGTGGCGCGCGGGGTGCCGCGGGCGGAGGGGCAGGTCGAGGTGCCCGGCGGGTCGGGGATCCCGCCCGGCCTCTATCTGCTCCGCGTGCGGGCGACGCTGGCGGGCGGGAAGCGTCAGACCTTCCCGGTCGCCAAGGTCGTCGTGAAACCGTGAAGTTGACCGCCCTGCTCGCCGCGCTCTGGGCCGGAGCCGCGGACGCGACCGCGCTCGAGGACGTGACCGTCTCCGGCGGGCGGCGCGGGGCGTTCCTGGCGAACGGCATGGGCGCGCGGCCGGTGGGGATGGGGGAGGCGTATACGGCGGTCGCGAACGATGCGAGCGCCGTGAGCTGGAACCCGGGCGGGCTGACGGGCGTCGGCGGGTTCGGCGCCGTGGCCTCGTACAACGCGCTCGCGTCGGGCGTCGGTGTCTCGTACCTCGCAGGGGCGATGCCGCTGGGTCCCGGCACGGCGGGGCTCGGCGTGGCCGCGCTGAACTTCGGGGTGGTCGACCAGCGCGATGTGAACGGCGCGACGCTGGGCGGCGCGTCTTTTCTGGACTTCGGAGTGGTGGCGGGCTGGGCGCTTCGCCACGCCACGTTCATGGGGAAGGAGGGGACGACGGGCGTGTCGGTCGAGGTGGTGAAAGAGGCCGTGGGCGGCACGCTCGTCGCGGTGGGGGCGGGAGGCACTTACTCGCTGCGGCCGGAGCTCGCCGTGGCCTGGGCGGTCGCGCATCTCGGCACCAGGGCGGGCGGATTCGGGCTGCCCGTCGTGGCGAAACTGGGCGGCGCGTACGCGTTGCCGTCGTGGGGAACGCTGGGGCTGGACGTGGCGTACGAGCCCGCGTCACGCCGCGCGTGGGTCGCCGTGGGCGGCGAGCTGACTCCGCTGCCGCTCTTCGCGCTGCGCGCGGGCTACAAGACCCTCGCGCAGGCCCAGGGACTCGAAGGCGTGGCGGGCGTGACCGCGGGCGCGGGCGTCCGGTTCGGCGGGTTCGGGCTGGACTACGCGTACCAGCCGTTCGGGGCGCTGACCACCGCGCATCGCGTGTCCCTCACGTACGGGTTCGGGGCCCCGGGACGCGGGCCTTCCTTCGACGCCGGGCGGGAGTACGCCGCGTCGGTCGCGCTCTATCAGGTGGGCGACTACGGCACGGCACTGCTCAAGGCGCAGTCCGTCGCCGCCGTGGATCCGGGTCACTGGCAGGCGTGGCAGATGATCGGGAACTGCCGGTACGCGCGGCAGGACGCGGCCGGCGCGCTCGCGGCGTACCGCCAGTCGCTCGGGGCGAATCCGGACAACGCGCAGCTCAAGGCGTTCGTGGACCAGCTCGCCGCCCAGCCGACCGCGGCGGCGCAGCCGGCCGCGGCCTCGCCCGCGGGGGACGCCGCGTATCGGGAATCGGTGACGCGCTACGCCGCGCAGGACTACGACGGGGCATGGGCGAAGGCGTACGAGGCGCTCCAAGCCGATCCCAACCGCGCGGACGCGTGGCAGATGATCGGGAACTGCCAGTACGCGAAGGGCGACCGCCCCGGCGCGCTCGATTCGTACCGCCGCTCGCTCGCGCTCAATCCCTCCAACGTCCAGCTCAAGGCGTTTGTGGATTCGCTCGGAAGGTAAGTCTAGCCCTTCGGCGACGCTCAGGGCTTACGCGGCGGGAGTCCTAGCCCGGATTATTCATGAACCACTTCGTGCTTCATGAACAATCCGCCCCACA
>CAYHEI010000053.1:0-11427 GCA_964355385.1 uncultured bacterium
CCATCGCTCGCGAGCGATTGACCCGAAACGCGGCAGGAACGTTCGTGTAATTGAAAACCGGGTCAACCGTGATTTTCGCTGCCGTCTTATTATTCACTATGCTAGTAGCAAAACCCGCGTCAAGTGCTTCCTGTCCGGTAAACCAAGTTTCTGCGTCCATCCATTTCTTTATTTTATCGGCATTATTGCCGGTTCTGGCAATGTAGGTATCGGCAATTGTCCGATTCACCGTTCGAAGGAAGCGCGCCGCCGCTTCGAAGTCCCTGATCCACTCCGCCGCGTCCGCCGCATGCCCGCACGATGCCGTCCGCCGTTCGTCCATCGCGACTCCAGCATGCCGCGCCCCCCGCTTCGCGCGCCGCCTCACGGCGCGAACAGGCTGTCCGGAATCTCCTCGTTGAACGTGATCGTCGCGCACCGCCACCTCCTGCATGTTCCAGCCATGCTCCGTCGCCACCCCGGTGAGCACCTCACATGCGCTCGTTGCGACCGGGCCGCGCAGGACCGGCCACCGGCGACGTGGAATCCAGACGAGGTGATACCGCAAGCAGTGGACGGTCTGCCGTCCGCGCTGGTGGCGAACGTCGGATCCTGCCGCTCGCGTCCCCGGGCTGAACTGCCCGGGGATTCCGGCGAGCGGCGGAGCGGTGGGGCCGATTTCGGAGGCCAACGCCATGCTCACGGCCCCCACGCCGGACTGGCGGCGGGGACGGCGGACACGTGGGTGGAGAGACCGCTGCGGTTGCCGCGGACGTCCACGGCTTCGATCCGGTGGCTGTGACTGCGGCCGTTGGTCAGCGCCAGGTCTACGAGAGACGTGGACATCCTGCCCTCCACCACGCGCAACGGGGTCAGGGCGCCGTCGCGGTACACCCGGTACACGCCACGTCGGGTCTGGGGATCGACTGCCAACACAGCTCGACGCGAGTGTCCGTGGCGACCGCGGCGAAGACGGCTGTCAGATCGACGCAACTGCCCGCCGATGCGAAGCCCGGCGACACCGGCTGCCCCCTTTCCTGACGCCCGAGACGGCGCACCGCCGAAATCAGACTCGATCAGATCGAAATGACCTCCGGCGGCAGCAGCCGTCATACGGAGTCCTTCAACCGCTGAGCCTGGACAACGGCGTCTTGCGCTTCGGCCAAGCCGATCGGGGGTAGTCTCCGGGGTATCGTCTCGCAGTCACGTACCACGTCAGACGCACAAGAAGGCTCGGAAGCGCTTGCCGCTGCGCCTACGGGACCATCGCCAGCAGAGCGACTATGTCGTGGCTGTGCGGAACATCAACATCCACATGGACGAGTAGGACCTTGAGATATGTCTCCACGACCTGTCGCGCACGGAAGCACGTCGTGTCGGTCGGGCAGTCCTCTTCGAAACGCAGGTTGTGTTCCGCGGTCTTGAAGTCGCCGTCCGCCCTTTGGATCCACTGCCGGACGATCTCCCTGACGGCGTCAGGATCGGGTATAGAGCGTTCGGCCGTCCTTCAACGCGTATCGAATCACGGTGCCCGGAACATCGCGGAAGCGCTCTACATCGCGGGGCGACACGACCACGACGTCCTTGGGAATGGGAATATCACGGAGCGCCTCGCGCACCTCGACTTCACGCGCTTGTCCGAACCGGTTGCAAAGCGATACGGTAGGAGTATGTTCGGGGCAAGAATGGCGCGGCTTGATGAGGAGATCGATCGCGCCCGCAAAGCTGTTCGCGCCGACCCAGCCGAGTTCCAGCCGCGTTTACGCCTTGCGCTGGCATTTCACCAGAAGAGCGAAGCTGGTGCGCCAGAGTTTCAGCGGCTCATGTGGCGGGAATTCCAGGAAGCGCTTCAGCGGGTTCCTCCGAATCGAGAAGACCACCTCGTCCTGATCGACGCGGCAAGTTCGCTCGGTTGCCGTGAAGAGCTCGCATCATATTATGGTGAGCAGCGGCTGCACCTCCCCTTCGCGGACGAGTGTCGCGCGCTGGCCCTCACTGCCAGGACGCCGGCCGCATCCATGCGACTCTCATCACGTGGTGGTAAGAATCACTGGAAGCGGCTCCGACTGCTGACCGGGGTGATCCTCGCTGTCCCGGTCGTGGTACACACGTGGGTGGTCTTCAAGAACAATGAACGGCGAATTCAGTGGTCATTGAAGCTCGCGGACGATCCGCGTTCGTCAGTTCCGTACATCTCTGGAGTAAACCTGGTCAAGAACGATAACGCTCTTGGCAGATCGGAAGGCTGGATTCTGCCGCTACGAGGCAATCTCGCCTCGGTGTCCGATGGCGTCATTCATATGCGGAGAGACTCCCGCTGGGTGGTACAGTGCAGCCGCGATCTTGTCTTGCCCCAGTACCGACCTCGTTGGCTGGTCATCGTCGCAATCGGTCGTGTGACGGCGATCCCCCAAGATGGGCCCTCGGGGCTGCCGTTCTACACGGCGACGGTCATCGCCGAGCGCGAGACCCTCCATGTGTCCACCTCGGTGGCGTCGGTATTGGTTCCCATGATGCGAACGGTCTGCGCCGGAGTGGCTCAGCTTCCCCCTGGGCGCGCCATGGTCAAAATACAGCTGCAATTCTCACCGCCAGGCTGGGGCCAGATGCAGTCGGTGGAGTGTGATTATTATGACTCCTTCGGCGTGTACCTATTCAATTCGGCAGCCCTCGCGCACGGTTTCGCGGGGACGTACGATGGAGCGCCGCCCTCCCAAGCGGACATTGCCGCGGACATGGCCGTCGGGCGTGCTCTAGCCAACCTCGACCTCACGCGTATTCGGGAAGACCTTCAGCACCGCAACGATGAACAAGAGAATATTCGAGCTGCCAAAGCGGTGTTCGGGCGGATTGAGATCGGGATGTCGGCGTATGTGGCGGCGGAGATGACGGAGTCGGAGCATCTTGATAGTGGTTGCACCAACGAGTGCGCCTGGACGGCGAATTTTGGTAGATGGAATACTCCGGAGTGCACCTACCTGAGGGTTCAGTGCTCACAAGCCAAGGTGTCCTGGGCGGCGATCACACGGGACGATGCTTGGCCGAATGAACGAGCCCCTGGCCGGATCCTGTGGGAAAAAGGGGCCGGCCCGTTTCGGTAGGATCGCACCGAACGCCGTGATCGGGTGCAACGTTCCATCGGGAACCGAGACCGTCATCGTCCCGCTGCCTCCGTACTCCATGACGCAATGCGATAACTCGGTCAGGCTTCCCGTCTCCAGCCACAACCCCGCCCAGTCGCCCGGCGCGGGATTGGTCGCGTTGCTCGTGAAAAGGATCGGCGAGGCAGCCGTCCCGGGGGCGAACAGGCTCCCCAGGATGGAGAAGCCCGCGTTAACTTCAAACTTCGCGACGCTCCCGGGCTCGATGTACAGAGTCGTTCCAGCCGGGATGGCGACGGCATTCTTGATGATCCAAGGGCTGTCCGCCTGCGCGATGACCCGGCGGTTGGTTGTCCCAGGGGCGAGCGGGATATCGGCAACCGTGAAGACGTTCTGGGGAGTAACCGCGCCCGCGCGACCGGATTCCAGCAGCATCCCCAGCGCCAGGATGGGGAGAGCGGCCACGCGCCCTCCCGTCCGCGCCGGGCGGGATGTCACGCGGCAGGCCTCCAGGGGATCATCATCCTCGATGCTCAGGAGAGACCAAGCAGCGGACACATGATGCGCAGCACGAGAAAGACCGCCGCGGAGCCGAGCAGGTCGAACGCCAAGCCCAGCCCCAGCATCGTGCGGAACTTCACTTTCCCCGTGGCGTAGGCCAGCGCGTTCGGGGGCGTCGAGACCGGCATCATGCAGCCCAGGCTCGAGGCGATCATCACGGCCAGGGCCGGCGGAGCCGCGGGGACGCCGAGGGCCTGTGCGGCCGCGATGGCGACCGGCGTGAGCATCGCGGCGGTGGCCGCGTTCGACGTGAACTCGCTGGTGAGGATCGCGGCGAATCCCAGGACCGCGGTCAGGCTCCAGAGATCCGCCGCCCCGGTGGCCGCCACGATCCCCTTGCCCAGCGCCTCCGCCAGGCCCGTCCTGAAGGCGAGGTTGCCGAGGCTCAGCCCGCCGCCGAACAGCACCATCGTTCCCCAATCCACCATCGCCGCGATCTCCCAGCCGATGACGGGCCGGCCTCCCGCGCGGGCGAAGAACAGCACACCCACGACCAGCAACGGCACCACGGACTCGTGCAGGTGGGCGGCCACCCCGGCGAATACGGATTGCTCGCCCGCGATTTGCGCCCCGACCGCCGGGACGACCCAGAGCGTCACCGCGGCCAGGAAGGCTGCCGCCGTCCAGCGCTGGCCGGCGGTCAGCGGTCGTGCCCGGGCGCGCGGCCCGGGAGCGACCGTCAGTCCCGACCAGCCTCCGACGTAGAACCGAAACAGCCCGAAGAGCGCGAGCAACTGCAGGCCCGCGATCGCGAGGCCGAACGACATCCACGCGGAAAACGACACGCTCACGCCCGCCAGCTCCTTCAGGAAGCCCAGCCCGATCAGATTCGGCGTGGTGCCCACCGGCGTCCCGAGACCGCCCGCCGTCGAGGCGTACGCTACCAACAGCACGAGCGCGGCGCCAAACCGTTTCTTCACGCGCTCGTCCCCCTGAAGCCGGCCCAGGACCCCCAGCGCGATGGGCAGCATCATCGCCGTGGTCGCGGTGTTCGTGATCCAGCACGAGATACCCGCGGTCAGGAGCCCGATCGCCATGAACATCAGCCATGGCCGGTCCCGGACGCCGGGCAGCGCCGTGATCCGGCTCGAGATCACCTGGTCGAGCCCATGGCCCGCGATCGCGCTCGCGAGCAGGAAGGACCCCAGCATGAGGAACATGATGGGATCGGCGAACGGCGCGAAGACCGTCTTCGCGTCCGCCACGCCCGCCACGACGCACAGGGCCATTCCCAGCAGGGAGGTCGCCGCGAGGGGAGCGGCCTCCGTGACCCAGTAGAACGCGACAAGAAAGAGAATCGCCGCGAGACGGTGCGCCTCGGGAGAGAGCGGAAGCGGGACGAACCAGACCCCCGCGGCGGCGGCGAGCCCCAGGAACTGGATCACGCCGAGGTTCCGTGCAGCCAGTCCAGCAGCGGGCGCAGGGCCGGCGGGACGGCTTCCTCGTCCGCCACGATCGTGTGCGCGCGGCCCCCGGTTTCGATCGTCACCCGGAAGACGAAGCGATCGGCGATCGGCGCACGGGCGGTCATCCGTTTGGGCAGACGATGAAACCCGGAGTCGGCCACCAAGCGCGCTCCCCGCGCGGCCTCGGCCGCCGAAAGAGCATCGGAAGCGACGTCACGGGCCACCCGACGGCCCGAGACGCCCCCGGTCCGCTCGTACCGGATGCGGAACGCCGAAGGCGTCTCGGCGGTCATGCGCCGATTCCGACGGCCCGCCAAGCCGCCCGCACGGCCTGCTCCTCCAGTCCACCCCGGCCGAACAGCGCGCCGGCCGCCTTCCGCGTTTCCTCCCCCGCCTGCCGGAACGTCGCGCGCTCCTTCAGCCGGTTCGCGAGCGCGTCGTACCAGATCCGCCCCGCCTTCTCCCAGGCGAAGCCTCCCAGGTCCCGCGCCGCGCGGTAGAAGGCGTGATTCGGAATGCCGGAATTGAGGTGCACCCCGCCGTTGTCGTCCGTGGTCTTCACGTAGTCCCGCATGTGCGCGGGCTGGGGGTCCTTCCCCAGCACGGGGTCGTCGTAGGCCGTCCCCGGGGCGGCCAGGGAACGCAGCGCCTTCCCCTTGACGCCGCGCGACAGCAAGCCGGCGCCGATCAGCCAGTCCGCCCGGGCGGCGTCCTGCCGCAACGCGCGCTGCTTCACGAGGATGCCGAACACGTCGGAGAACGACTCGTTAAGCGCGCCCGCTTCGCCCTCGTAGGCGAGCGCCGCCTCGTGCTGCGTGACGCCGTGGGTCAGCTCGTGCCCGATCACGTCCACCGCGATCGTGAAGCGGTTGAAGAGCTTGCCGTCCCCGTCGCCGTACACCATCTGCCGGCCTTCCCAGAAGGCGTTGTCGTAGGCGCGGCCGAAGTGGACCGAGGACACGAGGCGCATGCCCTTTCCGTCGATCGAGTTCCGGCCGTAGACCTCCCGGTACAGGTCGTACGTGGCGCCCGCGCCGTCGTACGCCTCGTTCACGGCCGGATCGCGGACGGGAGCACCACCCTCCGCGCGAACGAGCGCCCCCGGAAGCCGCTCCCCGTGTCCGGCATCGAACACGGTCCGCCGCCCGCCCTTCCCCCCGGGAAGCGGCGGGGCCAGCTCCCCCAGCAGCTCCCGCCGGCCTCGCATCCGCTCCGAAGCCGCGAGCGTCGCCAGCGCCCATTCGCGCTGCCGCTCGGACCCCCGCCGCGCGATCTCGCGCAGGACGTGCGGAGGCACGATGCAGAGCAACGGAGAACGAACCATCACGGCGACCCGGTTTCGAGTCCGGTGAGCCTGACGATCTCATCGACGGCCCGCCGCCGCGCGTCGTCCAGGTCCAGCCAATCCGGCTTCTCCGTTTCGCGCAGAGAGATCTTCGCCGTCAGCTCGCGCAGGAACGCCCGTCCCGGCGCGGCGGCCTCGTCACGCCCCGCCTCTTCCGCGCGCGCGAGGAGCCGCTCGAGCGTCAGGAAGCAGCGGAAGTCGTTCACCCCCTGCCGGCAGCGCTCCAAGTCAAGCGTCGGGCGCACGCCGCGCGCGGTCACCGCGATCACGCCGTCGTCCGGCTCCCGGCCGTCCAGGTCGAAGAACTGGTACCCGTGCGTGGCGAACATGTGCCATTGCAGGAAGCCCTTGATGCCCTTCGCCCGCTCGGCGTAGAGGTACGCGCCGAACACGTAGCGGCTCCGCCCCTGGTTGTACATGTAGAGATCCTTCTTGAGCCGCCGCCCCTCGGCCATCACCGCCTCGTCATGGTCGTTGAGGATCGAGGCGTCCATCGTCCGGAAGAGCGTTTGCAGGGCCAGGGGGTCGTTGTTCGTCCGGAAGTCCACGCTGTAGCTCCCCGCGATCCGCAGCTCGGGCGCGGCGCGCTTGAGGAACTTCACGGACGCCACGATGCGCTCCGTGTTCTCCCGCACCCGGGGCTCGTCGCACATGTTAAACGTGCAGACCGGCCGATGGCGCTGCACGGCGTGGCGTCGCATCTCGCCGAGAATGCGCTTCGCGGCGTCCAAGGCGGCCAGGCCCGCGGGCTTCCCCCACGCCGCGAAGACCTCCTCGGCGTTCTCGTACCCGACGTCCTCCAGATTCGCGGGGCCGCCGTAGCTCAAGATCGGAAGCGCGTATCCCGCATTGGCCGCGGCGTCCAGGTACCGATCGGTCTCGTCGAAGTCCAGCCGGGGGACCCCGCGGGGACCAAAGTCCTTGAACCGGATGTTCGGCCCCCCCGAAAGACCCGTCATCCCGTACTGCCGCATCGTCCCGAGCCACTCCTCCCGCATCCCGTAGAACCCGACGGGAATGTCCGGCTCTTCGAGTTCGAACGGCAGCACCGTGAGGTCCAGCGCCACCGCCTCCTCCAGGCCCTTCGACGAGCGCAGCGCGAGCGTACCCCGGTACTCGCCCGGCTTCGCGGCACGGGGAACGGCGATCGTGATCCAGATCTGCCGGGTGAGCCCCGGCGCCAGCGCGGTCCCCGCGGCGTCGTCGAGGTACCACGGCGTCAGCTTCCAGCGCAGCGCGTTGAAACCGCGCTTGGCGAGATGGCGGACCGCGCGGATGGTCACCGCGCCGGCCGGGATCGTGCCCGCCGCCCCGAGCAGGTCCGTGGGTTCCGCGCGTAGCGCGCCCAGGTCGCGGAGGGGACGGATGGCCAGTGTCGCCGCGACCGTCTCCCCCTTCGCCGCGCGTCGCGCGACCCGTCCGGGCCCCGGGCGTTGTCTCGGGCTCGCGGCCGAGGTAAACCACACCGTTTCGTCCTCGGCGGGGGCGAACAAGACGTATCCACGGGCCTTCGCTTCCGCGGGCAGCGCCGCGGAAGCGGGCGCGGACGGAAGAGGGGTCTCGGGCGCGCGCGACCGGAACTCGTTCCGGTTGGCGGTCTCGATCCCCTTGACCCAGGCGGCCGCCTCCCCGGAACCCGCCGGCGCGACGATCACGGCGGCCAGCTTCGCGGAGAACGGCGCATCCGCCTTCGCCTCGAGGTTCAGCTGCCCATCCTTCACCTCCACGTCGAAGACCCGGGGCGCGAAGAGGCGGTCGTAGTACAACGCCGCGAGATCGGCGCCCGGACGCGGCTCGACGCCCTCGAACAGGTGCAGCGCCTCCCAGTCCCCGCCATGCGCACCCCGGTCCTCGCGGCAGGCTTCCCGCCCCTCCGCGGCGATCGCGCGCACGGTGTGGCGGGCGTACTCCCCGCCCCAATACCCGCAGTCGTTGAACACCGCCCATACCCGATACCGACCGTTCGGCAGATCGACGCGGAAGTCCCCTTCCTCGATCCAGAGCCAGTCCGAGATGAGGCGCGTGGGGAACGTATCGTCGCGCGCCCGATTCGGGTCGGGCTGGGCCCGCGCCAGACCGTAGCCGCGCTCCTTGGTGTAGAGGGTGTTCCAGCTCACCGGGACGAAACCCGGCCAGACCGTCTGGCTTTCGGGGCCGAAGTCGAACGCGCGCACGCCCGCGGGGCGCGACCCCTTCGTCAGCCGGAAAGCGTCGAGGTAGATCGTCCCGGCCGGCCCCTCGAAGCCGAGGTCCATCCGCACGATCGAGCCGGGATCGATGTTCCGCTTGAGGTCGTTGTTGCGGCTCCCGGCTTCCCCCCGGTACAGCCCCTCCACCGGGATGGCCACGATGTTGGCGCCCGGCAGCAGGTTGAAGGAGCCGTTGTGCCGGTTCCAATACGTCCCGCCTTCCTTGTCGCGCCAAGCGCGGTCGCCGACCAGCAAGGAAACCGTTACGACCCCGCCCGTCGCGTTGAACGCCTCGAATTCCAGGGCCTCGTGACCGGACCAGTCGCCGGGCATCCTGCCGGAGTACAAGTACGCGCCATCCTGGACCGCGAGCGACCAGCGACCCGACGAGGCATGCGCGCTGACACGCACCGGCGGGGCACCCTTGGTCGCCTCCCACACCGCCGAATCGGACGCCTCCTCGAAATCGAGAAACGGCTTGCCGGAGGCGCCGGCCGCGGCCGCCATCAGCGCGACGACGATCCCGCGGATCATGCGCTCAAGCTACCCCGCGGGGGCTTTCAACGCCGCGCCGTTCGCGGGCACCCCGCCGCCGCCGAGGCGCTTCTCGAGCGCGAGCGCCTCCTCCTGGATGGCCGGGGGCAGGCGGCTTCCCAGGGAGCCGAAGAACGCCTCCTGCTCCTCGAGTTCGGCGAGCCAGGCCTCGGCATCCACCGTGAGCAAATCATTCATGGCGCCCTGGGTCACCGTGAGTCCCGCAAGGTCGATCGCCCCGGAGGCGGGAACGAACCCGATGGGCGTCTCGTCGGCCTTCGCCCTCCCCCGGCAGCGGCCCCCGATCCACGGCAACACCCGCCGGTTCAGGCCGACCCCCGGCCACAAGAAATTCCCTCCGGCATCCTGCCGGAACCAGTTGACATGGAAGATCTTCGGGAGCTTCGTCCCCGCGCGCTCGCCCTGCGCGAGCCAGTGTGCGAAGTAGTCGCCCATGTTGTACCCGCAGAACGGCAGCATGGCCATGGGATCGCGCCGTACCAGGCCCACGGCGCCCGATTGCGCCGCGGTCGTCTCCGAAGCCATGCCGGCGCCGACGTACACGCCGTGCCGCCAGCCGAACGCCTCGTACACGAGCGGCGCGAGCCGGGCCCGGCGGCCTCCGAACACGATCGCGGAAATCGGGACGCCCTGGGGATCCTCCCACCGCGGCGAGATGCACGGGCACTGTTTCGCCGGGGCGGTGTACCGAGAGTTCGGATGCGCGGCCCGGGACTCGGACGCGGGCGTCCAAGGATGGCCGCGCCAGTCCCACGCTTCGGCCGGCGGCGGGCCGTCCATGCCCTCCCACCACGGCATCCCGTCGTGCGTCATCGCGACGTTGGCGAAGATCGTGTTGCTGCGGATCGTCGCGACGGCGTTCGGGTTCGTCTTGGAATTGGTGAGCGGCGCCACGCCGAAGAAGCCGGCCTCGGGGTTGACGGCGTACAGCCGGCCGTCCTCGCCCCACCGCAGCCACGCGATATCGTCGCCCACGGTGAACACCTTGTAGCCCTTCAGCTCAGGCGGCGGCATGAGCATCGCCAGGTTGGTCTTGCCGCAGGCGCTCGGGAAAGCCGCCGCGACGTACTCGGTCGACCCGTCCGGAGACTCGATGCCCACGATCAGCATGTGTTCGGCGAGCCAACCCTCGCGGCGGCCCTCCCAGCTCGCGATGCGCAGCGCGTGACACTTCTTGCCCAGCAGCGCGTTGCCGCCGTACCCGGAGCCGATGCTCCAGATTTCGTCGTCCTTGGGGAAGTGCATGATGAAGCGCCGCTCCGGGGACAGGTCGCCGAGCGAGTGCAAGGCCTTCACGAATTCGCCGTTCTTTCCGATCTGTTCCATGGCGACCCGGCCCATGCGGCACATGATCCGCATGCTCACCGCGACGTAGGGGCTGTCGGTGATCTCGACGCCCACGCGGGCAAGGGGCGAGCCGACCGGCCCCATCAGGTACGGGACGACATACATCGTCCGCCCTTTCATCGCGCCCTTGAAGAGCGGATACACGCGCGTGGCGGCCTCCTTGGGAGACATCCAGTTGTTCGTGGGCCCGGCATCGGCCCGACGCGGAGTGCAGATGAAGGTGGCGTGCTCGGTGCGGGCGACATCGTTGGCGTGGCTGCGGTAGAGGTAGCTGCCCGGGAAGGACTTCTGGTTGAGCCGGATCATGGTTCGGTCGTCCATCATGTCCTCGATCAGGCCGTGGTACTCCTCCTCGGAGCCGTCGCACCATACGACCCGCTTGGGCTCGGTGAACTTGGCGACGGATTCGACCCATTCGATGACCTTGACCCGGTTCGGCATCGCGCTCAATTGTACTATAATGTTTGTTGACGATATGATCGTGCTCCCGAACGCCCGCCATCGCCCCTCGGCGCCGTCCCGCGGACGTATGCTCGCCCGTCTTCCCGCGTCGATCTCCGCCGCCGTCCGCGCGGCGATCCGGTTCGTGTCGGCGCCGGGCGACCGGGCGTGGCGCTACGGCATCCTCGCGGTGCTGCTCTACACGCTGTTGGCCGGCAACCGCGGCCTGGTGCGCCTGGCGGGCTTGCTGTACAGCCGCACCGTCATCCGGGGGGAGCTCACGCAGCTCGAGGCGCGCCGCGGCGAACTCGAACGGGAGCTGCGGCGGTACCGCCGCGACCCCGCGACCATCGAACGGGTCGCCCGCGAGGAGCTCGACATGGTCCGGGCGGGCGAAGTCGTCTACAAATTCCCGCCCGTCACGCCCTAGCCCGCAGTATCCACAAACCGAAAGGTTTGTGGATACTGCGCCGGCCAAGACGGAAGATCCGTCCTGGCAGATC
>CAYHEI010000054.1:0-9216 GCA_964355385.1 uncultured bacterium
CCGCCTTCGCGAAGCGGGTGCACGACCTCCCGGCGAGCCCGATCAAGCCCCGCTGGCTCCGGGCGGGCGAGGACTACGTCGTCGCCGACCACCCGTTCGGCCGCCTGTGGACGGGCCGCAACCCGCTGAACGACGTCTTCTCGCTCGCGATCGGCATCACCTCCGCGGGCACGGGGACCGAGCGGGAGCTGGGCGCCGCGTTCGACCTGCTCAATCTTTCCGGCGCGGGGAGCCTCAAGGCGCAGGAGTTCAAGCGCAAGCTCTACGCGCTCGGGACGAGCCTCAACCTGGGCGCCGACGAACGGTGGGTGTATGTCGGTCTGTCCGGACTCGACGCCAACCTCGATGCGTCGTTGCGGCTCATGATGGAGCTCTTCACGGCCCCGAACGTGGAGCCGGGAACCCTGGACAAGATGAAGGTGGTCGCGCTCGGCGCCCACCAGGACGACAAGAAGAATCCGGGCGTGGTCTTCTGGGCGCTCAACGAGTTCGCGCAGCGTGGGACCGGGAGCCAGCTTCTCCACCGGCTCTCCGACGCCGAGACGCGCGCGCTCGCGCAGGACCGCCTGCTGTCCAGCGCGCGGCGCGTCTGGGAGTATCCCGCCGACGTGCGCTACGTGGGCGGACGTTCGCACGAGGACTTCGCCCGGCTGTTTGCATCGATCGTTCCGGCTCCGACGCGCGGACGGGAGACCGGGAAGCGCATCGGCGTCCTGCGCCCGGCGCGCTCGCGGGTCCTCTTCACGCACCGGGACATGGTCCAGTCCCAAATCTTCATGTACACGCCCGACGGCGTGCTCGATCCTGCCGCGCAGGTGGACTGCGACATGTACTCCGCCTACATGGGCGGGTCGATGAGCGCGGTCTACTTCCAGGAGATCCGGGAAGCCCGGTCGCTGGCGTACGCCGCCGGAGGCGGGTACGAGCAGGGCCATTGGGCCGGGGACGACAACAAGGTGACCGCCGGGCTGGGGTGCCAGGCGGACAAGACGGTCGAAAGCGCGACGCTGGCGGCCGCGTTGCTGCGTGAGCCGCCGCTGTCGGCGAAGCGCTTCGCGGCGGCGAAACAGTCCGTCGTCGAGGGCTACCGAACGAATCCGATCCATTTCCGCGGCGTGCCGGACACCGTGCTGCGCTGGGAGGAGGAGGGGATCCTGCATGGCGACCCGCGGCCCGCGCGGTTCGCGCGGGCGCAGGCCTACACGCTGAAGGACCTCGAGCGCTTCGCGACGCGGTTCAAGGAGAGCTCGCTCACGTTCACGATCCTGGGCAACAAGTCGCGGGTGCCGCTCGACCAGCTCAAGGCGCTCGGCACGGTCGAGGAAGTTCCGCTGGACTCGCTCTTCCCGTACTGACCTTCGCCCGCCGGGGCTCAGTCCGGCGGGGCGAGCCTCACCAGCCGGAAGCGGCCGAGTTCCACGTCCACGACTCCGTCCCCGGACCAGACGCCGATCTTCACGCGCGCCGCGCCGCGGGGGCCGGCGCCCGACCAGCCGAAGTCCCTGAACGGGAACCGCGTGTCGGCCGCGGCGGCGGGCGCGGTGCGGGAGGCGGTCCGCTGCTCGCCGCCGGCGTCGGTCAGCATGAGGAAGACGTACTGCTCGCCCTCCTGCCGGTGTGATCGCAACGTGCACAGGACGGCGTCGAAGCCGGTGAGGTCCGTGGGAAGGTCCAACCGGCACTCGGCCTCGTACCAGCCCTCGCCCGTTGCGGAACGCCGCTCGACCCGCAGGCGCATGCCACTGGTTCCCGCGGGGAGGATTTCCAAGGGCGCCGCGTTCCCGGCGGCGGGGGACCAGCGCGTGGGATCGCCCCAGGGCAGGGGTGCTTCGGCGGCGACGCGCCACGCGGCGTCGTCCTCCTGAAAATCGCTGAACACCGTGGCGCCGCCCGCGCCGGCGCCGATGCGGCGGGTGTCGAGCGAGCGGGCCCCCAGCGTGACGCGGGCGCGGAACTCCTCCCGGCCCAGCGCGGCCAACGCGAAGGGGAAGCGAGCCGGCGTGGCGCTCCACCCCGCGGGCAGCGCGAGTTCGACCGTCCCCCGGGCGGTCTCCGCTCCGAGGTTCACCGCTTCCACCGCGTAATCGAACGGCCCCGCGAGCCGGTAGGCGTTCGCGTCCTTGTTGAAGGGAAGCTCCGCGCGCGGCGCGACGACCACCGGTGACGGCGCGGGGCGGGCACGACGCGGCGGCGGAACGGCCGTCCGCCCGGTGAGCCCGCGCTCCGCGGCCTTCCCGGCGTTCAGCACGTACACCGCGTCGGGTCCGGCCGTGAGCCGGACCGCTCCGCCCGTAGCCCGCACTTCGCGCGTGGCGCCGAAGACGTCGGCCACCGTAGCCGCGGCGCCGTCCACCGGCACGGCGAGCTCGGTCTCATGGTCGGCCCACGCGACCAGCACGCGCCCGCGCGGCGTCCGGAACAGATGCGCTTCCGCACCCGCGACCGGCAGCCGGCCCAGGTAGTCTCCTTCGCCGAGCACGTTCGCCGCCGCTGAGAGCGCGAGGAAGGCCGGATGCGGCGTGAGGTCGGGCCGCAGCGCGCCGAACTGGATCCCATTCTCGAGATAATCCGGCAGCACGAAGAAGAAATGGCGCTCGTTGCCCGCGGCGAGCGACATCACGACCGAGGGCGCGACGAAGCGGCACTGCGCGGCGAGACCCGCGCGGTCCAGCAGCCGGTTCCCCTCGCCCTCCGTCCCGCGCAGCCGGATGCCGGCCTCGGTCATCCAGGCCGGGAGCACGGGCGCTCCGGCGCGCGTCGCGAGCGCGCGGTACGCGGCCAGCTCGCGGGGGTACTCCGCGGGCGGCTTGTAGAGGTGCCAGTTGAACCGGTCGCAGGCCTCCAGCACGCCCGCGTCGGTCACGCCCCGAGCGAACGGCGTGACGCCGCTGCACAGCGAGCCGTTCAGCACCAGGGCGGCCGGATCGCCGGCGCGCAGGCCCGCCGCGGCGGCGCGCGCGAGCGCCGCGTACCGGTCGGCGAGTTCGTGCCAGAAGAAGATATCGGGCTCGTTCCAGATCTCCCACGCCTGGATGCGGCCCTTGAAATGTTGCGCGGCGGCGCGGGTGAACCGGTACACGGCTCGCAGATCGTCGGGCGCGTGGCGCTCCTTCTCGCCCGGGTGCGTCCAGGCGGGCGTGTCGTGCCAGACCTGGCAGATGCGCACGCCCTCCGCGGCGAGCGCGTCCGCGACGTCGTCGTACTTCCCCCATGCGAACGTTCCTTCCCGGGCCTCGACGTCTCCCCAGCGCAAGCGCTCGCGCACCCAGGGGATCCCGGCCCGCGCGACCAGCTTGGCGAACGGTCGGCGCTGCGCGGCGTCGCGGACCAACCAAGCGCTGGCGGCGTCGGCGCAGACCTTGCCCGCCGCGGGGAGCGGCGCGCCGTGCCGGTCGAGGACGACGCCCAGGAACGCCTCGGTGTCGCCGACCGCGAGGCGGTACCAGCCGGGCGCGAGCGTCCCCGGCGCGATCCGCCCGTCCCGCGCCGCGCCGCGGGTCACGGTGCGGCCCCAGAAGTCCTCGAGCGTCCAGGGGGCCCCGCCGGGGGAGACGGTGAACTCCACCGTTTCGCCCTGCGCGAACAGGTTCCCCGGCGCCGTGCTCCCGATCGTCATCGCGAGGCCATCATGGGCCAGCAGCGCGAGCAGCGCAAGGATCGTCACGCCGCCATCCTACACCGGCGCGCGCCGGTCCGGTTGACGCGCGGGGTGTGCGATATGTACACTCAATGTGTACATATCGGCTGAAGGAGGCGGACATGACGGTATCGGTCCTGGAACTGCGGAAGGGCGTGGGGCGGATTCTCAAGGCGCTGGATCGGAACGAGCCGGTGACGCTGCTGTACCGGGGGAAGCCGCGTGCCATGATCCAGCCGCTGCCGGTTCAGGCTGGAGCTCGCCGCTCGGTGGCCGACCATCCCGTGTTTGGCATGTGGAAGGACCGGAAGGACATGGCCGACGTCGCCGCGTACGTCCGAAGGATTCGGCGTGGTCGCTTCGATGGTCTTCGATAGCGATGTTCTGATCTGGGTCTTTCGTCGCCATCCGGTTGCCGCGGGGAAGCTCGACCGGGATGCGGCGCCCACGATGTCCATCATCACCTACATGGAGCTGCTCCAGGGCGCGCGGAACATCATGGAGCAACGACAGATCAAGAAGTTCCTCGCGAAGTATCCACTCAAGACCATCCCCCTGTCGGAGAACGTCGGGCATCGCGCGTCCATCTACATCGAAGAACACGCGCTTGGCCGGGGATTGAGGAGCGCCGACGCCCTGATCGCGGCGACCGCGGCCGAGACGGGACAAGCGCTTTGTACGGGGAACGCCCGCCACTTCGGCGCGATCCTCGATCTCAAGGTGGAACGCTTCACGCCCTGAGCGCGCGGAAGCGGCGGGTCTCGTCCAGGACGTCGGTGGAGTCGGCGAAGGTGTCCGCGGCGCCGATGACGCTCGTGATCGAGCGGAGCCTGCCCGGGGGGAGCGTCGCGCGCAGGGCGTCCTCGAACCGGTCGGCGTGGATCACCCGGGCCCGCGCACGGTGGAAGCGCGACCAGGAGACCGGCACCGGCTTGGTGAGGCGCAGCGCGTTCTGCAGCCGCGCGGCGATCCGGCACGCGCGGCCCAGCGCGCGCTCGCGGGCGGGCCAGGTCCGGGCGGCCAGAACGGCCCGCAGCGAACCCGCCATCCGGCGGGCGCGGGGGAGCCGCATGAACGCCGTGCCCAACCACTTCGAGTAGGGCGCGTAGCGGCGGTCCAGCAGAAATCCCAGGCGCATGAGGTCCCGGACCAGCCGGGCCGCGACGACCCGGGAGCCCAGTTCGTCGCCGGCTTCCGCGCACCGGCCCGGGAACGGCTCCTCTTGCTGAATCCGGCGCCATTGCGCCGCGAGCAGCGCGCGCCAGACGGGCGCCGGGTACCACGCGAGCCTGCGGCGGATCGGAGCCAGTGCGCCCAGGCCGTCGTGATGGACCGCCCCCGCCGTGACCGTGAGGAGTCGCTGCTGCGGCGCCGCGAGCCAGTCGGCCGTGCGCACGCCGCGGGAGGGATCGAATCCGAGGTGCCCCAGAAAGAACGCACGGACCGTCGTGACCTTCGCGCGGTGGGAGACCGGACCGTTCCCGGCGGGCACCGGCTGTCCCGTTCCCAGGTGCTCGTTGCGGGGGAACCAGTGCGTGGAGTGGCCGCGGATCGTGCGGGGAAGTCCGGTGGCGAGCGCCCGCGCGATCCGGCGCGCCAGCCGCGCGTGGTCGCGCGCGGAGAGGAAGAGCTGGACGCGCGTACCCCAATCATGGTCCGGCGAGCGCCCATCATCGTACCCAAGCACCTCCGATCCGGAGCCCAGCAGAGCCGCTGAATGGCGCAGCCCGGGGAACGCGCGGTTCAGGACCGGCCGGACGCCCTCCTCGTAGAAGGCCCGCGAGAGCTCGATGCCGCGCAGCGGGAGCGGGCGCGTCACGGGCGGACCGGGAATGGGTCGGCGGAGCGGGCGAGCCAGGCCGCGAGGAGCGTGCGGTGGTGGTCCAGCTCGCCGCGCGCGGCGGGATCGCGAGCGAGGTTGCGCGTCTCGCCGGGATCGCGGTCCAGATCGAACAGCAACTCGGGGTTCGCTCCCGTGGCGAATCGCGCGTACTTCCACCGGGGCGTGCGCAGCATCCGCCCCGCGCCCGTGTCGCCCTTCCACACCGGGTGCATCTCCACGGAGACGTGCGGGCGGCCGGGGAGCGCGGGGTTCGCGATGAGCGGCCCGAGATCGATGCCGGCGATCCCCGGCGGCGGTTCCACGCCCGCATATCCGCACAGCGTCGGGAGGACGTCCACCGCGGACACCAGCCGCTCGCGGTCCACGACGCCCGGGGGGATGACGCCCGGTCGGCTCACGAGGAAGGGCACCGCGATCGCTTCCTCGTACAGGGAGAGCTTGCCCAGCCACCGGTGCGCGCCGCCGCCCTCGCCGTGGTCGCTCGTGAAGACGACCACGGTGTGCTCCTCCAGTTCGCTGCGGCGGAGCGCGTCCAGCACGATTCCCACCGCGCGATCGGCCATCTCCGTGAAGCGATAGTAGATCCAGCGCGCGACCCGCCACTCGTGCTCGTTCCAGTCCCGGGCGGGCTTGCACATGCCCTCGTGGGTCCAGCGGGTGTTCGCGAGGAACTCCGGCTCGTCCGCGGGGGGCGCGAAGTTGTCGGGAAGCGGCGGCAGGCGTGACTCATCGGGGATCCCCGCGCGCGCGTACGCCGCGGGGAAGCAGATGTCGTGGGGGTTCATGAGCGAGACCGCGAGCAAGAAGGGCTTGGCATGCGGTCGGCGCAGGAAGTCCGCCGCGACCTCCGCGACGGGGTCGTCCACGTACGCGCCCAGGTTGTGGTCCCAGTTTCCCGGCCGCCCGTCCAGCCGTACCGGGTAGCCGTTCTTGTCGGTCTGCCTTCCCGGCAGCGGCAGCGTGACGAAGCCGGGGATCGACTCCTCGGCCAGCGGATATTCCTCCGGCACATGCCACTTGCCCGCCCAGGCCGTCTCGTAGCCTCCGGCGCGCAGGACGCCGCCGAGATGCGGCATTCCCGCCGGGAGGTGCAGGTGGTTCGTCGTGACGCCGTGCGCGCTCGGAAAGCGCCCCGTCGCGAGGCTCGCGCGGGCGGGGGAGCACAGCGGCGTCGCGCAGTACGACCGGGCGAAGCGCACCCCGCTCGCCGCGAGCGCGTCCAAGCGCGGGGTGGCCACGTGCGGGTTCCCGGCTGCCCCCAGCCCTTCGGCGGCGCTCAGGGCTGAGCGTTGCCGAAGCCCCAGGGCGCCGATCGTCTGCTGGTCCGTGAAGACGAACAGCAGATTCGGCCGGCTGGTCACGCGGCTATTTCTTCAGATACAACTCGATGACGGGCACGGTGACCGGCGGCTGTTTCACCGGCAGCTCGAGCGTGAGCAGCGCCGCCGGGCGGGCGGCCTTCATCGCGCCGTACTCCTCCTCGGGGATACGCTTGAGCATCTTGACCTCGGAGGCGTCGTGCAGGAACTGCGCGTACTCGACGTGCTGCGCCATCCCGTCCAGGTGCAGGTGCCGGTACGGCCACGAATGGACGTGCAGGTAGAGGCGCCGCGTGTCCGGGTTCCAGGTGTACCGGCAGTCCGCCGGGCAGGCGTACTCGGCCGGCGCCTGCGTGCAGCCGTAGATCGAGCGGCCGTGCCGCTTCATCCACTCGCCCAGGCCCGCGAGCCGGTCCAGCGCGCGCCGGTCGAACTCGCCGCGCCCCGTCGGGCCCACGTTCAAGAGCAGGTTGCCGCCTCGGCTCACGCAGTCGATCAGCATCTTCACGAGCTGGTCCACGGTCTTCCAGCTCTCCTCGTCGCGGTGGTAGCCCCAGGAGCCCGAGAAGGTGTGGCACGCCTCCCACACGACCGGCTTCCCGTTCACGCGCACCCACTCGCGCGGCACGTACTGCTCGGGCGTCTTGACGTCCTGGTCGATCTGCAGCCGGTCATTGAGAATAATCTGCGGTTGCAACGAGCGCACCAGCTTGATGAGTTTCTCGCTCTGCCATTCGTCCTTGCCCTTGCCCTTGAACCGGCCGCCGGGCCCGACGCTGAAGTCGAACCACAGGATGTCGATCTTGCCCAGCTGCGTGAGCAGCTCCCGCGTCTGCCCGTGCAGGTACGCGACGTACTTCGTGAGATCGCGCTTCGCGTCGCCCTTGATCCGCTCCTCGTCGTCGCGCTGCGGGTGGTTGATGTCGGTGGTGTAGTGCGGGTGGTGCCAGTCCAGGAGCGAGTGGTAGAAGCCGACCTTCATGCCGCGCCGGCGGAAGGCCTCGACCATGGGCTTCAGGAGGTCCCGTTTCGCGGGCGTCCTGGTGGCCTTGTAGTCGGTGAGCTTCGAGTCCCAGAGGCAGAAGCCCTCGTGATGTTTCGTCGTCACGACGAAGTACTTCATCCCCGCGCCGGACGCCGCCGCGGCCCAGGCGTCGGGATCGTAGAGGTCGGGATCGAACCGGTCGAAGTACTTCTGGTAGTCGGCGTCGGTGATGCGCTCGAAGTTCTTGATCCACTCGTGGCGGCCGGCCAGGGCGTACAGGCCCCAGTGGATGAACAGGCCGAAGCGGTCGTGGGTGAACCAGGAGGTGTCGCCGGGGGTCCGCGCGGGTTGCTCGGTGTTCTTCATATGGCCTGTATCATAAACCATGCTCGTGACGTGGCTGCTCGCGGCTGCGGTCGCCTCTTCTTCCACGACCGTCGTCCGCTGGGAGCCGCTCGGGCTGTCCGGCGGCGGCTCGATGTATACCCCCGCGATCTCGCCCGTGGACCCCAAGTTCATGATGGTGAACTGCGACATGAGCGACGCCTTCCTGTCGGAAGACGGGGGCGCGAACTGGCGCATGATTCACCACAGCCAGCTCCGGGGCAATACCGCCTGCCGCCCGGCCTTCCACCCGGTGGACCGCAACGTCATCTTCGCGGCCACTGGCTGGTCGGGGGGGCTCGCGGTCAGCTACGACGCGGGCGCCTCCTGGGCGCCGCTGGGGAACATCGAGGGGGACCTCTGCGGGGAGATCGTGATCGACCCCGGCCGGCCGTCCCGGATGCTCGCGGGGACCGCCGCGGCGAGCTGGCTGTCCGAGGACGGCGGGAAGCACTGGACGCGGTGTGGCGCCCCTGAGCCCGGTCGAAGGGCGGGACCCCGGGGCCGGGCAGTTGGCTTCCACTTCGACCAGACCAGCCCGGCGGGGAAGCGCACCTGCTTCGCGGCGACCGCGGCCGGAGTGTGGCGCTCCGACGACAGCGGGGCGACCTGGCGGGAGAAGTCCGCGGGCCTGCCGTGGCGCGGGATCAAGTCGTTCGCGGGCGGCTCGAACGCCGCCGACCGCGTCGTCGCGCTCTATTGTTCCGTGCCCGCGAAGGTGGTGCGCGGCAAGGCCGCCGGCGGCGTCTACCGTTCCCTCGACCGGGGCGAGCACTGGGCGCGCGCGATGGGGCCGGGCAGCAACCAGGACGTCCGGGCCGCCGACCAGTGGGCCGACGGGCCGGTCGCGCAGTACACCTTCGTCCTGACCACGGACGTCCGCCCGCGCGCGGTCTGGGCGATCAACACCACCACCGGCTTCCATCCGCCCCACCATTTGGCGGGCTTTCGCTCCGACGACGCGGGCGGTCACTGGCGCGCCACGCTGTTCGAGGACCCCCGGTTCAAGGACTACAACTGCGCGCCGAACTGGCAGACTAGATCGGAA
>CAYHEI010000054.1:9226-11423 GCA_964355385.1 uncultured bacterium
CGAACTGGCAGACTGCGGAGCTCGGACAGGCCTACCAGTCGCCGCCGATCGGCGCGGCCGTGGATCCCGAGAATCCGGATCACCTGATCTTCACCGACGACATGCGGGTGATCATGACCGCGGACGGCGGGAAGTCCTGGGCGATGGGGCACACGCGCCCCGCCGACCCCGCGCCGCCGGGGAAGGGATCGGCGTGGCAGTGCAACGGGCTGGTGGTGACGACGGCCTGGCACCAGTACGTGGACCCGAACGAGCCGGAGCGCCGCTACATCTGCTACACCGACATCGGGTTCGCGCGGTCGCTCGACGCGGGGCGGTCCTGGCTCTGGTGGGGGGGCGACCGCAACGTGCCGTGGACCAACACCACCTACGAGCTGGCCTTCGACCCGTCCGCGCCGGGGAAGATGTGGGGCGCGTTCTCGGACGTCCACGACATCCCCAACGGCAACATCATCCTGGGGCGGCACGAAAGCACGGGTCCGGGCGGCGTGGGCTGCAGCCTCGATTTCGGCGCGACCTGGAAGGTCATGAACCAGGGGCTGCCGGAGGCTCCGGTCACCTCGATCGTCCTCGACCCCGCCAGCCCGGTGGGGAACCGCACCCTCTACGCCGCGGTCTTCGGGCGCGGTGTGTACAAGTCCACGGACGACGGCGGGACGTGGACGAAGCAGTCCCGGGGGCTGGGCGCCCCGGAGAACGCGCGCGTCGTGCGGGTGCAGCTCCATCCCGACGGCACGCTCTTCGCGCTCGTGACCGCGCTGCGGCGGGACGGGAAGTTCCGCCCGGAGGGGGTCGGGCTCTACCGGTCGAAGGACGGCGGGGAGCAGTGGGAGCTCGTGACTCGCTCGCGGCCGCTCCTCTGGCCGAAGGACTTCACGCTCGACCCCCGGGACAGCCGCATCCTGTACCTCGGCGCGGCGGACGCGAACAACGTGGAGGAAGGGGGGCTGTGGCGCACGAAGGACGGCGGCGGCGTGTGGGAGAGGTTATTGAGGAAGGGTCCCGAGCACTTCGGCGCGGCGCTCCACCCGCGCCATCCGGGCTGGATCTACGCGACGCTGTGTGAGGACGCGCCCGGCGCGGGGCTGTGGCTGTCCAGGGACGACGGCGCGACCTGGGCGCCGCTTGCCGGCCTGCCGTTCGCCAACGTCATCCGCGTCGAGTTCGGCCCCGACGACGACGGCGCCATCTTCGTCGCTACGTTCGGGGGTTCGGTCTGGAGGGGCCCCGAGGCGGAATAGTCCCCCGGAGGTCCTGCACCCAGGCGAGCGGGACGCCGAACCGGCTCACGCGCAGCGCCGTCACCCCGCGGTCCATCCCCTCGCACCCCATGCCGACGAGGCCCAGCAGGAAGTCGGCTTGGCGGGCCTCCTTGACCCAGACGAACTCCCGCGGAACTTCCGCCGCCAGCGCCCGCGGGGCGCCGCACGGCGCGACCCGCCACGTGCGCCCGGGGAGGGCTTCGCCCCGCCCCGTCAGGTACTCCCGGAGGCGCGCGATGACCTCGGGGTAGGCGTTGCCCCAGTAATCCATGTCGTAGTTCATGTAGGCGCCGCGCAGCCCGCCCGTGAACGCGTTGTAGTACACCGTCTCGAGCGGGTGCAGGCGGACCATGACCGAGAGGTGCCACGCGCCCCAGGCGACGGCGCAGCCCAGCGCGATTCGGCGCGCCCGCGGTCCCAGCGCGGCGAGTCCCCGCGCCGCCGCCACCCCCGCGAGCGCGGCGAGGGGCGGGATGATGAACATGAGATGGCGGATGCCGTTGAACAGCATCGTGCGCAGCCCCATCGCGGCGGCGGCCGGCACCAGCGCGGCAGCCGCCACCAGCAGGAAGCCGGCGCCGGGGCGGCGGAGCCCCTGCCAGGCCGCGAGGGGCAGGAGCAGCACGAGGAGTTCGGGCAGCGTGAACGCGAGATAGCGCGGGATGTAGTCGGGCGGCAGCTCGTCGGTGCGGATGATATGGCCGAGGAAGATCACGGTCGGGGTGTGGTCGAAATGGCCCACGAAGTTCACGACGACCTCGACCGGCCAGCGGAAGGGGTCGTGCTGCGCCTGGGGCCAGCACGCCAGCATGACGAGCCCCGCCGGCGCCGCCGCGGCCGCCGCGCGCAGCGGCGCGCCCCGGTCGCCGCGCGCCGCCCGCACCGCCGCGATCACCGCCAAGAACCCGAGCAGGAGTATCCCGCCCGCCCGCACG
>CAYHEI010000055.1:0-11276 GCA_964355385.1 uncultured bacterium
CGCCACCGGGTGGGGCGCGCGGTAGGTCTTCTCTAACTCTACGGGCCGTGTGAGGGGGACGGACGCGGAAAGTAACCATTATTCATGGCGGCCTCCGGCCGGATAGGCGACCTCGACGGTCTCGCACCGGCGCCCCGCGACTCGTGTCCGGGCGTGCGCCGCGATGACGGCGTCACCCGTATCCCGGTTGAACCGCCCGAGGAGGAGGCGATCGCCGGCGAACTCCTCCGCGAAGACCGACTCCAGCCGTCCCCCGGCCCGCGCCCCTTCCTCGGGCTCTTGCGCCGCGACGGCGAGTCGGAGGTACGGCGACCGGGCGGCTCGTGCCGGATCGAACGGCGGGCAAGGGGCCTGGGACAACACGCCGGGTACGAACACATGCGTGACGCCCGCCCGCCGCAGGATCCGCCAGGACCGCTCGTCATCGAGGGCGAGATACGCCCGTGCCAGCGCCGCGCCGTCCACGGCGACCGCGGCTCGTTCCGACAGGACGGGCACCCACCAGTTCCATTCGGGCAGACCCGGCGGGCCCAACACGCGGGTCGCCGCCGGCGGCGTCGCCGTGCGAAGCCAGCGGAGCGCCGTCAGCTCCTCCGGGCCGTAAGCCGGCCGCCGGACCCGGGGCGAGCGGATGTCCGCGAGGAAGAGCACGGCGCACAGCGCCGCGGCCACGGCCGCCCCCCGGCGCAAGGTTCCCGCGGCCGGCGCCGCGAGCGGCCGCAGCAGCACGAGCAGCGCCCAGGCCGCGCACGGGGGGAGCAAGACGAGGAGCATGTGACTCCCGGGCCACGCGAGGAACGCCGTGAGACCGATCAGCACGCCGGCGCCGATCCCGCTTCGCCACTCGCGGCGGCGCAGGGCGGCGAGAAGCAGCAACATCCCCGCTCCAGCCGCGGCGGCGCCGGGCAGCTCCGGGAGAATTGCATCGCGCACCGCGTCGAAGAGACGCGGGCCGAACGCGAAGACGGCAGCCGCGACCCCCCCCAGAACGCTTCCTGAGAGCTCCCGGCCGAGCAGATACGCCGACACGCAGATCAGCACCGCCCCGAACGAACCCAGCGCCACGAGAGCGGCACCCAGCGGAACGCCGCAGAAGGCGCCGGCGACCGCCGCAAGCGCCGCCGCTCCCGCCGGAATCCCCTGCGGGTCCAGCAGGGCGCGCAGCGGGGTGAACAAACCGGGGGACGACGCCGCGAACGCCCCCAACCAGGCGTGATACGCCGTGTCCCGCGCGCCGAGCCCCCGCGGCAAGGGCGCACCGGTCATCGGCGGAAGGAACACGGCCAGCGCCACGGCCGCGACGGCCGCGGGCGCCCAGCGGTCGGCCGCGCCTTCGCGGCGCGCCGGCCGCCCCGGGAAAGGGATGAGGAACGCGAGGAACGGAAGGAGCCCCGATGAGAGCGCGAGGAGCGCCGCAGGCGTCGCAAGGTCCGGAGCCGAAGATCCCGCCGCCGTCCAGACAGCCGCGCAAACCGCCAGCCCCACGGGCAGCGCCAGCCAGAACGTGGTGGTCGCGCCGAGGGGAAGACGGGCCAGCCGCAGCGCCGCGATCCCGGGCGGGAACGCCGCGAGCGTCAGCAAGCCGAGAACCTCCGCGTGCTCCAGCGGTCCCACGTTCGGGTCCATTATAATGCCCCTGATGCACGCGACCGCTCGGCAGTCCGGGCTCCCCGCCGCGCGGCGTCGTCGCTTCCGGTTCGGCCTCCGCCTTCCCTCGGCGGGACTCGCCGTCGCGGGCCTCGCGCTGCTTTGGCTGGCGCTCTTCCCCGTGATCGGCAACGCCCTCGCCTATCCGGATTCGGAGGTCCCGCGCCGCTGGTACCAGGTCAGGAGCCTGTGCGCCGCCGCGCTCCTGTTCGTGCTGGGGCGGGCGTTTCTGATCCCGGCCGCCGCCGCGCTCCGGCGGCTCCCGTGGCGCCGCGCGCTCGGGCTGACCGCCGCCCTCTCGGTCCTCGTCGCCGTCCAGGCCTTCGCCCACCGCGCCTCTTTTCGAATGGAGGACGCCCGCGCAATGGCGGCGGAGGCGGCGTTCTTCCTCCCGTGGGCGCTGCTCGCGTCGCTCGTCCTCGCCGGTGCGGGGCGTCCGCCGCGATTCGACCGAGCCGACGCCAAGCACCGGATCCGCTTCGCCCTCGCGGCGGCCGGGTTGGGCTGCGCGCTGCTGGGGAAAGGATGGTGGTCCGGGCCCTCGCCGGTCGACGGCGCGCTCGCGTTCGGCGGCAGTCCGATCGTCGCGGGAATCTCAGCGGTGTGCGCGTTCTACATGGTGCTGGTGGCGGCGCCCTTCCCCCTCTCCCTCGCCTGCGCGTTTCCGTTCGGTGTCCTCATGCTGCTCTCCACGTCGCGCACGGCCCTGTGGGCGGCGGTCTTGCTCTACGCGCCGTACTCGCTCGCCGTCCTGCGCCGGCCCGTCGCGCGCGCGCGGCGACTCGCGGCCGTGCTCGTCATGCCGGCCGCACTGGCATTCGCGGTGCTCGTGCCGATCTTCGCTCCGGCGAAGCTGCTCCTCGCCCTCCCGCCGCTGAACCGGCATGAGGACGCCGTGTTGGATGCGCGCAAGCGGCTCCAGGACCGGCTCTATCGCAACTTCCGCCTGCTCCCCTCCGCTCTGCGCTCCCGCTGGGTCCAGCGGGAGCGCGCGGCGCTCGGCGTGGCTCCCGCCGAGACCGACGCCGAGTTGAAGGCCCGGCTCATCCGGCGCTACGCGACGTTGACCGACCGGGAATGGCGGCTCTTCCACCTGATCGAGCAGGGTGGCGAGGACCGCGGCGGGCTGTACGCGCGCACCCTCGCGCTCATCGCCCGGGCGCCCGCCGGACACTTCCCCGTCCCGTTCGCCCGCGTGATCGCCCTGGATCGGGGCGACGGCGAGGCCTACGGCTACCCACACTCCATCTTCCTGTCGGCCGGCTTCTACTTCGGCTGGATCCCCGCCCTCGTCCTGCTCGCGGGCCTCCTCACGCTGGTGGCGCGCATGCTCGGCGATCTCCTGCGCCGGCCGGGCCTGGTGGCGGAGCTCGCGCTCATCGGCTTCGGCGCGCAGTTCGTCTTCATGCAGTGCTCCGGCGACTTCTCCGACTACCTCGTCGCGCTGGCTTTCGCCGCAGTCTGGCTCGGGAGCGCGGCAAAGCATCCCGCGACGCGCTAGTCTTCCCACGCAATGCGGGTGCGCCCAAACGCCCACGTCATTCCGATCATCTGCGTCACGCCGCTCGACGCGCTCGATGCACCGAACGGAAGGCGCATCGCGTAGTCGAGCCCCCATTCGCCGCGCGAGACGGACAACCCGGCCCTGAATCCGAGCGACCCGGATCCTTCCCAGGACAGTCCACTCCGCAGACGCAGGGCGCCGAGGACTCGCCACGCCACCCCACCACCCCCGAATGACGGCACGCCCTTCGTCCAAGGCACGTTCCACTCGCCACCGATCGTCAATGCGGGCAGGACGGGTGGCGAGAGCGTCCCACCCACGGCGAGCCCTCCGGGACCCGAGGCGAGCCCGGCCGCGAGAGCCGCGCCGACCGTCATGTCTCCCAGTTCAGCCATCGTTCCGAAACGGAGCACCCCCGAGTACGGCGAGCCGGACGAATCGGATGGACCATACGGCTCGTACGCGACGTGCGACCCGAGGGCGAACGAGACATTTCGCCAACGGCACCCGCCCAGGCAGCCCAGGGCGTACCCGTTCGGGTCAACGACTTCACCTGTCGCCTCCCCCGAAATGTCCACACCTCTGATCGAACCCAGGCTCAGACCCGACACCATGAGCGCGCCGCCAAAGTTCTCGCCGTTCTCCGGCACCCCGACCCAACTGCCGCCGAGGCCCCACACGGATTGGGAGCCCCCAAACATGAGCTGTTCGGTCGCTTCCAGTTGGATCGTACGCGTCTGCAAGAACATGAGAGCGGGATTTTCGGTCGAAGCCATCACGCCGCCCTCCGCGTAGGCGCCACCGCCCCCCTGCTGGCGCACGCTCAGCGGGATGCGCTGGAACTCGCCCGCGCTCCCGATCGGAACGGCGGCGGCGCACCAGGCCCGGCCCGCCGCCCCAAGCACGCACAGCAGGAGACCCGCGCCCGTCCGTCGCCTACTCACCGGCCACGACCAGCTTGGCGCGGCCCCCCACCGCCCCGCGCGCAACGATCCAATACACCCCGCGCCGAAGAGATACCCCCTCGACCTTCCCGTCGAACGACAACACTCCATGTCCTTCCGCGTCGAGCGTGACCGAACCGATCGTTCCCAGATTCAGGCCGGAAACGGAGTAGACGGAAAACGAGACTTCGCCTCCCGCGGGATCGCCCTGGACGAGACACTGGGCGGTCGCGCTCCCCGCCGCGTGCAGCACGTTGTTGCGAATGGCGAGGCGGCCCGCGGGAACGGCTTTGCTCAAGAAGGGCAGGGACCCCTCGACGAGGGTGGTCGACATGCAGATCACATAGAGACGGCCCCGGAACGCGGCGCCCCCAAAGTAGAAGCCGCCGACCGGCAGCGTGCCGCCGTCAGCCCATGTGTCCGTCGCAGGATCGTACGCATTCACGGGATCGCGCGCGAGGCTGCCGCCCTCGCGCGGATTCCCAATGAGCATGATCCACCCGCCAAGCGCTCCGCCCGCGTCCCCATCCAACCTGCGCGGAAGCGGGGACAGGGCCGCCCAGGAATCGCCGACGGGGTCATAGACCTGGTTCTGCGCAGAGTCGCTTCCCGGCACGCGGCCACCGAGCGCGTACACCTTGCCGGCCATGGCGCAGAAGAAGTACCGTTCGCCCGGACCCGGCAGCGAAGACCCCGCGGACCAGGTGTCGGCGGACGGATCGTAGACAGCCACGGCCGGTTCGGGTGTGGCGGCCCCGTCCTTGAACCCGCCCACCACGTACACTTTTCCTCCCACGCCGAAGGCGCTCGCGACCGTACGCGGGCTGGGCAGGGCCGCCTTGCGCGACCACGCGTTGCTCGCCGGTTCGAACGACTCAACCGCCGCCGAAACTTCCGCGCCGGAGGCATAGCCCCCGATCGCGAAGATCCTTCCGTCGAGCACGCATCCCGCCAGCATCTGACGCGGCGTGGGGAGACGCGCCCTTTCGGTCCAGGTGTTCCGGGACGGGTCGAAGGCCTCGACCGTCCCCACCACACCCGAAGGGTCATAGTGGAAATATCCGCCGATCGAAACGGCACTCGCCCAGCGATAGCCGCCCACCACATACACCGCGTCGTCCGTCGCGACGATGGAATATCCTTCGCGCGGCTGCGGGACGATCGCTGTCACCGCCCACGTCGGGGTGTCCCCCCACGCGCTCACGATCATGCCAGCCATGGTCACGATCGTTCCAATAATCATCATGACGTGATTCTACACGAGGCTGTCGTCCTTCGGGAGGAATCGGTCAGTCGGTCGTCCCGATCGCGTACAGCACCTTGTGCGCGGCGACCGGAAACGCCGTGACGGGCTCCAGCGGACGGACGGGCACCGTCGCGTCGAGCTCGGGACCGAGGACGCGCAGCTTCCCGTAGAACAAGCGCTTCAGCAGCGCCTTGCCCTTCATCGTCTTGGGCACCAGGCCGAGGGCGACCGCGACACGGCGTGCCAGAGAAACCAAGCGCCCCAGCCATCCCGGGCGTTCGGCCGCCGGAAAGCCCGCCCTAATCTCTCCGGCGAAGCCGGACGCCTCCAACAGCTCCCGCAACTCCCGCGCGGAGAAGTAGCGCAGGCTCAACGGGCTGGGATTGAACCCGGTCCATTCGCGGTTGGCCGAGCATACGAGCAGCGTCCCGCTCGCACGCAGCACCCGGCGGGCCTCCGCGACGAAACGGCCGGCGTCCGGCAGGTAGTAGATCGCCTCGAACAGGATGACCACGTCGAACGAGGCGTCCGCGAAGGGCAACTGCTGCGCGTCGCCCTGCATCGCCTTGATCCGGCCCCCGTACCGCCGGTTGGCCAGCTCGACCAGGGCGGGCGTATAGTCCAGTCCGGTCACGCTCTTCGCCACGGTCGCCAGGTAGCCGAGCCCGCGCCCGGGACCGCAGGCGACTTCCAGCACGTCCTTCCCGCCGCTCAGCGTCCGGGCCAGGTGGTACCGCGTGTGGATCATCTCGAGCTGCTCCGCGCTCGCTTGGTGGCCCGGCAGCTCGGTGACGGTGGAGAAGTCCTCCGCCATCACAAGGCGGAGATCCGCCGGCAGGCCTCCTCGAGCTCGTCGGCGGGGATCGCGAAGCAGAACCGCGCGAGTTGCGCGCCCTCCTTGCCGTCGCGGTAGAACGCCTCGCCGGGCACGCACGCGACGCCCTTCGTCTTGAGCAACCCCATCGCGCGCTCCTTGCCGGTGGCGCCCGGGAGTTTGGAGATGTCCGCCAGCACGTAATAGGCCCCCTGGGGCACGCAGGGCGTCAGGCCGCCTTTGGTCAGCGCGGCGCAGATCTTCTCCCGTTTCACCGCGAGCTCGTCGCGCAGCCCCTCGTAGTGGGATGAGGCCAGGCCGTCGAGCGCCTTGGCCACGCCCCATTGCAGCGGCGCGGGGGCGCACACGTAGACCAGATCGCTCATGTAGCCGATCATGCGGGCCCACTTCGCGTCGCTCACGCTCCAGCCGATCCGCCACCCCGTGATGCTGAACGTCTTGGAGACGCCGGAGATGGTGATCGTGCGCGGCGCGAGCGATGGCAGCGAGGCGGGACTGACGTGGCGGCGGCCATCGTAGGTGATGTGCTCGTAGATCTCGTCGGTGAAGACGAAGAGATCGTGCTTCACGGCGAACGCCGCGATCCACTCGAGCTCCTCCCGCGTGAAGACCTTCCCCGAAGGATTGGCCGGGGTGTTCACCATGATGCCCTTGGTCCGGGGAGTCGCGGCCCGCTCGAGATCCTCCGGCGCGAACGTCCAGTCCGGCGCCTTCATCCGCACGTAGGCCGGCACCGCCTCGACCGCGCGCAACGTGCTCCCGTGATACCCGTAGGACGGCTCGAAGAGAATCACCTCGTCGCCCGGATCGAGCAGCGCGAGGCAGGCGGAGTAGAAGGCGCCGGTCGAGCCGGAGGACACGATGATGTCGGTCGCGGGATCGGCCGCGATGCCGTTGAACGATTTCAGCTTGCGGGCGATCGCCGAACGAAGCTCCGCGATGCCGTCGTACCGGGTGTAGCTGTTCTGCCCCGCCTCCATCGCCGCGGCCGCCGCCTGCCGCACGAGCGCGGGCGAGGGAATCGCGCAGATGCCCTGCGACATGTTGATCCCCTCGACCTTGTCGGACTCGATCGACATCTGCCGGATCTCGGACTGCCGGACGAGCTCGCAGCGGCGGCTGAGGGTGCGGGCCATGCCTATCGCTTCCCGTAGAACTCGGCGACGGCAGCGACCGTGATGTCCACGTGCTCGGGGGTGGTCTCGGCGCTCATGGGCAGCGAGAGCACCTCCGTCGCCAGCTTCGCCGACACCGGCAGGTTCGGCGTCCCCAGCTTCAGGGCCTTGTGCTCCCAGAGCGGCTTGGGCCAGCTCACCAGCGTTTCCACGCCCCGCTCCTTGAGGTGCGCCCGTAGCGCGTCGCGCCGCTGGGCCCTGATCACGTAATTCTGGAAGCTGTCCCGCCACGCCTCGCCCGCGAAGTGCGGCGTGACGACCCCGGCGATCCCCGCCAGCCCGGCGCGGTAGCGCTCGGCCATGGCCCGGCGGTGCTCCACCCAGCCCGGGAAGTGCTTGAGCTTGGCGTCCAGCACCGCCGCCTGGACGTTGTCGAGCAGCGCCGTGTAGCCGTGATAATGGAACTCCCCCGTCTCGCGGTCCTCGCCGTTGTACCGCAACAACCGGGCCATGCGGGCCACCGCGGGATCGTTCGTGGTGAGCGCGCCCCCGTCCCCCAGGCAGCCGAGCGCCTTGAACGGATAGAAACTGAAGCAGCCGCTGCCGAACGAGCCGCCCATCTTCCCCTGGAAGGTCGCGCCCAGCCCCTGGCAAGCGTCCTCGATGACATGAAGGTGGTGCTTCGCCGCCGCGGCCATGACCCGGTCCATGGCGGCCAGCCGGCCGTTGAGGTGCACCGGCAGGAGCACCTTGGTCTTGGGCCCGATCGCCCGCTCCATCGCGTCCATGTCCATGTTCATGTCGGCACCCACATCCGCCAGCACCGGCGTCGCACCGCAGTGGATCACCGCCGAGACCGTCGCCGCAAAGGTGTGCGCCACCGTCACCACCTCGTCGCCCGGCCCCACGCCCGCGGCCAGCAGCGCGAAGTGCAGCGCGTGGTACCCGGAGGCCAGCCCCACGGCGTCCTTGGTTCCCACGTAGGCGGCCAAGTGCTCCTCGAACCCGAAGAGCTGCCGCCGGTGAATGAGGTCGCCGTTGACCAGGCAGTCTCGGAGCGCACCGTCGATATCCGCCTGGTGCCGGCGGTAGTGCTCCTTCGGATCGGCGAAGGGAACGCGATAGGCCATGTGAAGCGTCTATTCTAGCCCAATTTTATCCCAACACGCGACATCGATCCGCGATCAGCCGTGCGGTCAGGACAGGCGCAGGCGGCCGAGGGGGATCGCGCTGACCCGTTCGCCGAGCGGATACGTCTCCCGGCCGGCGTGCACGACGAAGAGCCGGTCCAGCTTGAGGTCCGAGAGGGCGGATCGCATCGAGGGGGTGAGGCCCGGCGAGATCGCGCGCTTGATCTCGAAACCGGTCCGCTGTCGGCCCTGAACCGCCAGCAGGTCCAGCTCGGCGCCCGTGTGCGTCCTCCAGAAATACCACTCGGCGTCCCGGAGGCGGGGCAGGGCCATGATCTCCCCCACCGCGAATCCCTCCCACGAGGCGCCCAGGCGGGGATGCGTCCCGAGCGCCCGTACATCACCGATGCCGAGGGCGGCGTGCAGCAGACCGGTGTCGGCGAAATAGATCCGGGGAGCCTTGACCTGTCGCTTGCCGATGTTCTCGTGCCAAGGTTGGAGCAGGCGGATCAGGAAGAGTCCGTCGAGGATGTCCAGGTAGCGGCGGACGGCGAAATCGGACATCCCGAAACTCCGGGAGAATTCCGTCGCGTTCCACGTCTGCCCATGGACGTGCGCGAGCATCCGCCAGAACCGGCGCAGTGTCGCGGGTGGGATGGTGAAGCCGAGGGCGGGTAGGTCCCGGTCAAGGTACGTCTCGATCAGGGCCTTCCTCCACGTGAGACTCGCCGCATCGTTCCGGGCCAGGAAGGATCGCGGGAATCCTCCCCGCAGCCAGAGGCGTTCGGACCGGGCTCGGCCGACCTCCTCGCGGCTCAGGCCCGTCAGGTGGTGGCGTCCGAGCCGGCCGGCCAAGCTCTCCGAGGAATGCCTGATGAGCCGGGGCGTGGCGCTGCCGAGGATGAGGAAGCGCGCGGGCCGGCCGGGCCGGTCGGCCAGGACGCGCAGGGGCGGAAAGAAGTCCGGCCGGAGCTGAATCTCGTCCAGCACCACGAGGCCGCGAAGCGGGTCCAGGGCGCGACGGGGCTCCGCCAACCGCTCGACGTCGTCAGGGTTTTCGAGATCGAAGTAGGCCGCCCGGCCACCGGCGGCTGACGCGATCTGCCGGGCCAACGTCGTCTTCCCCACCTGCCGCGGGCCGAGCAGGGCCACCACGGGGAACTGGCGCAGGAGCGCGGACACAGCCGCGCGGTGCCGGCGGCGGACGACCATACCAGGAAGGATACCATGAAATCCCGATAGCATCTATCGGGATTTCATGGCGGTCTTCGCAAGCCATAGGGGGCAGGTCTTGACATGCGAACTGAAGGAGATTGGCCGCGTACGCAGCACGCTGACCGGGCGTCTCACGGTCCCCATCACAGCTCCGCGAACGGCAGCGCCGTGATGCCGGGGCCGAGCGGGAGGCGGACCGCCCCGGGATGGACGACCCAGCCGGACATCACCCGGCCGCCGTAGAGCCGCTGCAGCGCGGCAAGCCCTAAGGCCATCCGGGGTCGGGGCGTCGCGGAGGCCTTGGCCTCGACGCCGATCAGCCGGCCAGCCGCCTCGACGACCAGATCCACTTCCTCGCCCTTGTTCGTCCTCCAGAAATACAAGCGCGGTTCGGCGCCGCGGCCGGCGAACGTCTTGTACACTTCTCCCACCACCGCGGTTTCGAACACCGCCCCGCCCAGCGGGCCGGTCATCACCTGTCCAGGCCCGGACAACCCCGCCAGGTGGCAGAGCATCCCGGTGTCGGTGAAGTAGACCTTGGGAGTCTTCACCAGCCGCTTGCCCGGGCTGGTGAAGTAGGGACTGAGGACGATCACCTGGTGCGTCGCCACCAGGACGGAGAGCCACGCCTTGACGGTGTTCAGCGCCACCCCGAGGTCGCGGCTGATGTCGGCCAGGTTGAGGAGCTGGCCGCTCCGGATCGCGAGCGACCGAAGAAAATTCCTGAACGTGACCGGGTCCCCCACCTGGCGCAGGCTCCGGACGTCCCGCTCCAGGTACGTCTGCACGTACCCGGAGTGCCAGCGGCCGGCGTCGCGCCCGCGGCTCGCGACCAGCTCGGGGTACCACCCCCGCGCCAGCCGCGTCGCCAGACGTCCCGCCGGCTCGCCCCGCGACGCCGGTTTCCACCCGGCCTCCCAGGGAAACGGCGCAGCCGGCCGCCCGGTTTCCTCGCGCGCGGAGACGGGCATGAGGTGCAGCACCGCGGCCCGGCCGGCCAGGGATTCGGTGACATGGCGGGCGAGCATCAGGTTCTGCGAGCCGGTGAGAAAGAACCGGCCCTTGGCCGCCCGGTCGTCGTCGACCAGCGCCCGAACGTACGGGAGCAGGTCCGGCGCGTTCTGGATCTCGTCCAGGATGGCGGGCGACGGGAGGGAGGCGAGAAAGCCCCGGGGATCGGCCGCCCCGGCGGCGCGGCCGTCGGGGCGGTCGAGGGCCGCCTAACCCCCGCCCCGGCCGAGGAGGTTGCGGAGGAGCGTCGTCTTGCCGGACTGGCGGGGCCCGGTCAGCACCACCACCGGGAATTCGCGCGCCGCGCGGCGCAATGCGGGCTCGAGGGCCCGCGCGATCAGCGCCATGGAGCGCTTCGGAAGGGTGTTCCATAATGCATTACGAATGCATTATAGCACCTTCGCCGCCAGCCGCTTCTCGAACCCGAAGAGCTGCCGCCGGTGGATCATGTCGCCGTTGACCAGGCAGTCCTTGAGCGCCCCGTCGATGTCCGCCTGCAAGGCCGTGCGACTCACACTCCCCGTCAAACTCCCGTGGTCACGCTACGGTCAGGACGAGACGGGCTTCACCTCGCTCGCCGACGGCTGACCGGTCGGAAGGACTTGAATGAGAGATGTGGTGGGCAGGAT
>CAYHEI010000056.1:0-11126 GCA_964355385.1 uncultured bacterium
TGTGCAGGTGACCGCGCCGTGGTTGGCCAGACGCGAGCGCGCCGTGCCGCATCGCGGCGTCGGCGAGCCCGAGGGCGCCCTTGAGGTCGCCCTTGTCCAGCGCGATCTGGGCCTCGAAAACCTCCCGTCCGGAATCGGTGAGCGCGAACTGCGAGGGTGTGACGACCTCGCCCGCGCACTCACCTTTCCCGATATCGCTCATCGTGAACTCGCGCGGGTCGCCCCAGTCCGAGAAGAGCTCCGGCGCGGCGTCGTGGGAGGTCGGCAGGACCATGAGGTCCTTGAGGGTCTCCAGCACCGAGCCCTTGCCGATCCGCTTGATCCAGGCCTGGAACGACTCGCCGGAGGGGTGCTCTTTGGCGAAGCGGCCGGTCATGCGGTCCACCACGTCGGGAATCCGTTTCGATGGCACGGCGCCGATCGCCAGCCCGTACGACCCGCCGTTCTCGGTCCACTGGCCGCCGAGCACGACGTTGAAGTGAGGGACCGTATAGCCTGCGACCTTCCGGCTACCGCCGTAGAAGCCGAGGTCGGCGAGGTGGTGCTGGCCGCACGAGTTGGGGCAGCCGCTCACCTTGATCTTGAGCCGCCGGACGTCCTCAGGCATCCGGTCGGCTGCGGCGAGGAACCGCCGCTCGAGTTCGCGCGCGAGGCCGCGGGACGAGGCAATCCCGAGCTTGCAGGTGTCCGTGCCGGGGCAGGAGGTGATGTCCGAGATCGTGTTCGCGCCGGGGAGCCCCAGGCCCAGCCGTTTCAAGTCCTCGTACACCGCGGGCAGGTCGGCCTCGCTGACCCAGCGGAAGACCACGTTCTGGTCCACGGTCATCCGCACGGTGTCCTTGATGTACGTGCGGGCCATGCCAGCCAGGCCGCGGAGCTGCGCCGGGCTCAAGTCGCCCAGCGGCGTCGTGACGTAGACCACCGCGTACCCCGGCTGGTGCTGCGCGTACACGTTGGTCGCGCGCCACGCCTCGAATCCGGACGGCTTCGCGGACCCATTGAGGCGCTTCCCCTCTTTGGCGGGGGTTTCCTTGAATGTGGCGGCTTCCTCGGACGGCCAGTCCTTCCAGCGCGGATCGGGGGCAAGAATAGAGAGTTCTTCCTCGATCAGCCGCTTGAACTCCACGATGCCGAGCTTCTTCACCAGGAACTTGATCCGGGCCATGGAGCGCAGCTTCTTCTCGCCCAAACGCCCGAACACGCGCGCGACCGCCTGGCCGTAGGGGAGCATCCGGTCCACCGGAATGAAGTCCGCCAGCACCGCGGCGTTGAACGGGGTGGGGCCGAGGCCGCCGCCCACGTACACGCGGAACCCTCGGGCGCCGTCGCGTACCTGCGCCAGGAAGCCGAAGTCGTGCATGTTCAAGAGGCCGCACGCCTCGTGCTCGCAGCCCGAGAAGGCGGTCTTGAGCTTGCGGCCGAAATCCTGCGCGTCGGGGTGGCCCAGCATGAACCGGAAGAAGGCGCGGGCGTACGGGGTGACGTCGAAGGCTTCCGTGCGGCAGACCCCCGCGATGGGGCAGGCGGTCACGTTGCGGACGGAATTGCCGCACGCTTCCCGCGTCGTGATTCCGACGGCCGCCAGCCGCCGCATGATGTCCGGCGCGTCCTCGATTTGGATGAAGTGAAGCTGGAAATCCTGGCGCGTGGTGATGTGCGCGATGGAGTCGGAATACTCCTCCGCCAGGTCCGCCAGCAGATCGAGCTGTTCGGGCGTCGCCCCGCCGTAGGGGAACTTGATGCGCAGCATCCCGGGCGCGTCCCACTCGGTTTCCGGCCCCTTGGTGACCTTGCCTGTCGTGGGGTACACGATCTTGTTCAGCGCTATCCCGTCGTGCCGGTGGCCGTTGTCGTACCGCTGGCCGTACGCGCCGCGGCGCAGGCGCGTCTCGGCGAAGACCTTCTCGTCGAGTTTCCCGGCCTTGCGCAGCTCGACCTGGGTCGCGAAGACGTCGATCTCGCGCTCCAGGTCCGGGGCGATCCGGCCCGCGAGGCGCTCCTTCCAGGTGTTGCCCGTCAGCTTGTCGGCCATCAGGGCTCATATTCTACAGCGCTGCCCCGGCTTCCGTCTTGCGGCGAATCCGCATCTCGTCCCGGCAGACACACTACAATCGGCCATGGACGACCGCTTCGACCGCCACCCCTGGCACCTGACGCTGCCGCGACTGAGGCGGTACGCGCGGGAGCGCGCGTCCCGGCTGACGTGGTCGGGTGTCCGCCAAGATCCCCTCCCAGGCGGGCGGCTGCCGGAGGACGTCGCGCATGCGGCGATTGAGAAGGTGCTGACTGGAAAGCGGGCGTGGGATCCGGCGGCCCAGCCGGACCTCAACCTCTTCCTCGAATCCGTGGTGGACAGCGAACTCTCGCACCTCGTCGAATCCTGGGAGCACCGGCACGTCCGGCCCGCCGCCGCGCTGCCGGTCTCCGGGGACGATCCGGACGTCGCCGCCCGCGATCCGATTGCCGAAGCGCCCTCGCCGGGGTCCGGGCCAGCCGAGGCAGCGTCGCGACGGGAAGAAGCGGGGCGCCAGGAGGCGTTCGCTGCCGCGTTCATCGCATCGGTCTCCGACGATCCCGTCCTCAAGCGCATCGTGAAGTGCATCGTGGCGGACGTGGTGAAGCCCGGCGAAATCGCCGAACGGCTCGGCATACCCGTAACGGAGATATACAACCGGCGCAAGCAGTTGCAGCGCCGGCTGACGGACTTCTACCGGGAGTGGAATGCCACGAGGCCTCCCGACGAGCGGGGGCCGGGGAGACGATGATGGACCAGAACAAGACAGTCGAGATGCGCATCCTCAAGATCAACGGCGTGAAGAACGGCGTGAATGACGAAGACCGCGAGGCGTGGCCGGCGGTCATCCTGTCCGACGCCCAGCGGTCGCTCTTCCTTCCCGTCTACGTGAGCTGGAAGGTGTCGGGCCAGATCGCCGCCGCGCTCGCCGGGAAGCCGGCCGACAGCCGCCCGGGCAGCGGGTCCGATCCGGCCATCCTGCTCGTGAAGGCCCTGGCGCATCTGGGGGGCGAGCCGGACCATCTTGTTCTGACGAAGTGCTGGTCGGCCAAGGGACCGAGCGGCTCGCTGCACCGTCACACCGACTTCACCCTCATGTACCGCCAGGAGGGAACCCTGCACGAGATGCCGCTCGACACGGACGATGCCATGCCGGTCGCCGCGGCCCACGGGCTGCCCATCCGGGTACCGGCGGACGTCGCGGAGCTCTCGGCCCTACGGGCCGTGGAACCGCCTCTGGAGCGGGGCAACCGGGACGACGCCGCCTGGGAACAGGAGCTGATCCGGCGCGGCATGGGCGCGTGGGAACTTGAGCGCTGGGACGAGGCGTGCGAGGCGTTGGAGCCGCTTTCGTACCTTCCCGCGCAGGGGACCGACTACATCCAGAAGCTCGGGAACGCCGAGTGGCGGCGCGGTCGCTGGCGGCAGGCCCTGGTGGTCTTCCACCGCGCGCTCGGCGAAGAGCTCGCGCGCTTCGGCTCGGTGACTCTGGCCGGGCCGATCGGGCGGGAGATCAACCGGGTGCATTATCAGTACGGCGACCTCTGGGACGCCCGCCTCGAGCATGGCCCGTTCGTCACCCAGGCCGCGCCGGTGATGTTGGAGGACTTCGAGGACTTAGGATCGTCGAACATGTGCCTGACCGAGTTCCACGGGATGCCGGGGCACCGGGTCCCGGCGCCGGGCGGACGTTCGGGCCATGCCTTCGAGCTGCCGTACCGGTTCGACGCCGACGAGTGGCCGATGACGATCCTCGTCCCGGACACCCCGCGGAACTGGACCGGCGCGACGGGCTTCGCCTTCGACGTCCACGTGGCGCCGGACGACGCCAAGGCTCCGCCCCTCCAACTCAACACGTACTTCGGCCGGATGCGCGGCCGCTATTACCACGAGGTTCAGCTCAAGGCGGGGTGGAACGCCATTCAGCTGCCCTTCGCCTCCAAGGGGTGGCATCGCAACGACAAGGGCGCCGAGGACGTGCTCGAGCCGGTCAGCCTGGAGCGGATCTCCCCGGTGGACGCGATGACCTTCATGCTCTGGGGCGCGGGGCGCCGCGACCGCGGCACGATCTGCCTGGACAACATCCGGATCGTCTAGCCGCCCGTACTTCAATGGGGGCATGGCCTTGTGTCTGCGCGGCAAGACGCAGATTGGCGTGCTCGGGGAGAAGGCAGCCGGGGACCAGAGTCTAATCTGTGTTATCATGATATGACAACATCATGATACTACGAGATACACTTCAGGCCGTTCTGCGGGAGCCCCCGCCGCCGGGGCCGCGCCCCGAGGTGGAACGGACGCTGGGGAGGAGGATCCCGCGGAGCACCGCGCAGGCGGTGGTCCTGACCGGTGTTCGCCGGTGCGGAAAGAGCACGCTGCTCGCCCAACTGCTGCGCCGGGCCGGCCGCGGCGCGCTGGTCAACTTCGAGGACACGCGGCTCTTCGGGCTGGGACCCGGGGACTTTCCGTCGCTGGTGGATCTCCTCGCCGCGGGTCCACCCGGCGGTCCGGTGGCGCTCGATGAGGTCCAGGAAGTCCCCGAGTGGCAGCGCTTGGTCCGCGCGCTCCTGGACCGCGGCCGGCCCGTCTACCTGACGCGTTCCAACGCGTCGCTCCTTGGGCGCGAGCTGGGAGCCAAACTGACCGGACGTCACCTGTCATTCGAGGTCAGACCGTTCGACTACGCCGAGTACGTGTCGTGGGCGGGCGCGGCGGCGGGTGACGCGTCGTTCCGGGCGTGGCTCGACCGGGGAGGCTTCCCCGGCTACCTGCGCGAGGGCAACGATGCGCTCCTGCGCGAGCTGCTGCGCGACATCATCCAGCGGGACGTGGCCATGCGCCACGGCGTGCGGGAGGTGCGTCACCTGTTGAACCTCGTCCTCTTCCTCTTCGCGAACACCGGCCAGCCGTTCTCGTTCCAGCGATTGACCAAATCCCTCGGCATCCCGACCGTCGGCCAAACCTCTCGCTACATTGAGTTCCTAGAGGACGCCTACCTGCTCCTGCGCCTGCCCAAGCACAATCCCTCCTTCCGGGCGAGGGTCGTCGCTCCCGCGAAGTACTACGCCGTGGACAATGGATTGCGTCGGGCCAACTCTCCGCAAGCTACCAGCGACCTGGGTCACCGGTTCGAGAACGCCGTGTTCCTGGAGCTCCATGCTCGCGGTACGGCGCCCGCCTGGGCGGGGGAGCGGGACCTCTGGGAATGCGACTTTGTCACGGCCGATACCGCGATCCAGGTCTGCGCGGAATTGACGCCGTCCAATTCCGCCCGCGAGATCGCGGGACTCGCCCGAGCCGTCGGGCTGCCCGGCGCCCGCTCGCGGCGCGCGTTGATCCTGACGCTGGACCAGACCGACCGGCTCCGGTCCGGCCGCCTCCCGATCGAGGTCATGCCGGCGTGGCGATGGCTGACGACTCGGACCGCCGGACGGTAGCGTCTACCTGCCGACCTCGAGATGCCGGGCCCAGTTGGCCTCGGCCTTGGCGATGACGCTGTCCTTGCGCCGGGATAGCAGACCCCGTCTGTGCTTCAATGGGGGCATGGCGTACTCGAAGACAATCGCGGAACGAATCAGGAAGGCGCTCGCCGGGAAGACCGGGATCGCCGAAAAGGGGATGTTCGGCGGCCTCTCATTCCTATTCAGAGGCAAGATGCTCATCGGCGTGCTCGGCGAGAAGGTCGTGGTGCGCTGCCGCACCGAGGACCAGCCGAAGCTCTTGAAGCCGCCCCACGTGCGTCCCATGGATTTCACCGGCAAGCCGATGAAGGGCTGGCTGTACGTCACCGGCCCGTCAATAGCATCCGCGGCCGGCCTCAAGAAGTGGATCGCCCGCGGAGAAGCCGCACTGGCCGCCTCGAGGAAGGCGTGAACGGCGCGACACCATGTCACCGACCGCCTGTGAGGCCACGCTCATGATCGGCCATGAGCCGTGCATATCCTGCAGTTGCATGGCTGAGCGCCAGTATAGTGCCGGATTCCCACGAACCTCCCATCTCTCTGGTCGAAGCGGCTAAAGACACGGTCAAAAAGGTCCGTCTCCCCGTTTTCGCAATACCGTCGAACGGCATATGCGCAAGCATCCGCGACCTGAATCATGCTTGTGAGGCGACTGTCCACGAACAACGGGTTCTCGATGATCCGTCTAATGTCGCTCCACCAAGGTGTTCCGCGCTCGTGAAAGAACTTCATCAGACTTACAAGGCGCTTGGCAACGGTTTCGTTTCGGTCTTGAATCAGAAGCCCATCGCAAGATTCATTCAGCAGGCGAAAGTGGAATCGAGTGACGGCTTGGGTGAAGGCAGCTTCAAAGACTGCCGTAGCCAGCGTCCCTGCTCGCAGAGTCCTCTTGTCAGTAGATTCCGCAAACAGCGCGGCGTCCTGCCAAGTGCCTACCAGATCCAGCAGGGAACGAACGAAGTCAACTCTCTCCGTCCTGGATAGGTGAATGTATGGGGCAGTCTTTCTTAGTTCCTTTCGAAGCTTGTCAGCGTGCTGTTGACCCCTGATGGCCGCCTCGCGGACCAGGCGTGCTTCTCGTCCCTGGGTCACGGATTGCCGACGCGTTCTGTGGTCCATCTGATCGAATCCGGTAAGTCGCTCCTGGTCGAGATAAGACCTCATCATCCAAGCGGTATGTATCTCAGTATCCGTGAGGTTGAATCGGGTCTTGACACTTGCAACCTGGCTTTCCTTGGCCTTCCATGAGGCTCCAGGTATGGAAAGGCCCAGCAGCACGAAGTGGGAGGTCGTCCCAGGTATTTCAGGCGTGCCAGATTCGTCGAGATAGCAAAGCCTGATCATCTGCTATGAAGACTTTGCGTCTGGGGCGGGACCCTTCGGTCCCACAGGAGTCGCTAGGCGTCTCAACCCAGTCGCAATTGGACTATACCCTGTTGTTGTAGTGGTGTCCAGGCCTCTCCCCAGTTGGCGCCAGGTGCCTGACCATGACAGTCTATAGATCCCAGCGGGTCGCCAGGTAGGGTCTACCACAGCTCCAGGGCGTCCTTCACGTCCTCGGAGGCCATGGTCTGGGGGTCCCGGGGCGGCTGCCAACGGTCCGCTCACCAGGAGATGCGCTTCAATCCGGAGACGAGGTCGAAATGCGCGTCGCGTGTGGCCACCGGCAAGCCGTGCTGCCGTCCCAGGGACGCGATCCACAGGTCGTTCGCGGGGATCGGGGAACCGGCCCGCCGGAGCTCATCCCTGATGTCGGCGTAGACCAGGGCGGTCGCCGCGTCAATGGGCAGGATGTGGGAGCCCGATTCCAGCCGCTGAAACGCCGCCTCGTCCATGGAACGCCGCAGCGACTGTTTGAGACCGTATCGGAATTCCCCGATCACGATGACGGGCAGATAGGGGCGGTCGACGCGCTGGACGACCTGCTCGATGCCCGTCTCGTTGCCCAAGAGGGCGGAGACCGCGGTGGTGTCGAGGATCATTTCCAGTCTGCCGGATCGATCCGTTCGAAGGCGTCCTCGATGGCCTGGTTGATCTTCTTGAGTCGGCTCGGGGGAATCGTGCCGATGGCTGCGCGCCAGCCGGTGCGGTCGGACGGCTTGGCGGGATCCGACAGCGCGCGCGCCACGGCGGCGTTCACGATGTTCTTGATGCTGGTTCCGCGTTCGGCCGCGTGCGCCTTGAGCCTCCGGAAGAGCGTGTCGGGCATTTCCAGAGTGGTCTTCATGACTCTACCGTCCCATATTTATGGGGCAGCGTCAATTACCACATCCCGAGGGCGTCCTTGACGTCCTCGGAGGCCATGGTCTGGGGGTCCCAGACCGGCTCCCACACCATGTCCACCTGCGCCTCCTTCACGCCGGGCAGCGCGAGGAGGACCATCCTCGTCTCCTGCATGAGTTGCGGGCCGTACGGGCAATAGGGCGTGGTCAGCGTCATCTTCACCGTGACCTTGCGGTATTCCTGGTTCAGCTCGACGCCGTAGATCAAGCCGAGCCCCACGATGTTCTGGTGGATCTCGGGATCCTCGACGGCCTGCAGGGCGACGTAGACCTGCTCGGGCAAGGGCATGTCGCCCGGCGTGTACCCACTCTCGCGCTCGGGCGACCCGGAGGGCGCCCCGCCCTCGTTCGCGGGCACCAGTGGATCGGTCATGGGCCCTCTCCCGCGTCGGTGGTGGTCGGCGCCGGCGGCGCGCGGCGGCCCGTTTCGAGCGCGGCGAGCGCGTCGGCGAGGGTCGTCCACGGCAGCAGCGCGCACTTGACGCGCACGGGGAACTTGCGGACGCCCTCGAGCGCGTCCAGGTCGCCCTGCTCCAGCCCGTCCGGCCAGCCCTCGCCGCGCATCATGCGGGTGAAGGCTTCGACCAGGAGCTCAGCCTCCCGCTTCGACTTGCCCTTGAGAAGCTCCGCCATCATCGAGCCCGACGCGGTCGAGATGGAGCAGCCGCGGCCGTGGACGTGGAGCGCCTTGAGGACGGCGCCGTCCAGCTTCACCGCGACCTGCACCTCGTCGCCGCAGAGCGGGTTCACGCCCTGGTTCTCGACGTCGGGGTCCGCCACTGGCGCGCGCCCCCGGGGCGAGCGGTAGTGGTCCAGGACCACGTCCCGGTACATGGCGTCCAGATCAGGCGTCGCGGAATCCAAAGTAGCCCCTCGCGGCGCGTACGCCGTCCACCAGCGCGTCCACGTCGTCCCGGTCGTTGTAGAGGTAGAAGCTCGCCCGCGCGGTGGCCGCGACGCCCAGGTGCCGCATGAGCGGTTGGGCGCAGTGGTGCCCCGCGCGGATCGCGATGCCGCGCTGGTCCAGCACCGTGGCGAGGTCGTGCGGGTGCAGGTCCGCGTCGTTGAACGAGATCACGCCGCCCCGCGCCTCGGCGCCCGGGGGGCCGTAGAGCGTGAGCGTCGGCAGCGCGCGCAGCCGTTCCAGCGCGTAGGCGGTCAGCGCCAACTCATGGGCACGAATCGCGCCCAGGCCCACCGTGTCGAGATAGTCCAGCGCCGCCGTGAACGCGGCGACACCCGCGATGTTCGGCGTGCCGGCTTCGAACTTCCACGGCACATCGTTCCACGTCGCGCGGTTCAGGTGGACCTCGCGGATCATCGAGCCTCCAAGGTTTGATGGTTCCAACAACTTCAAGAGATCCGGGCGCGCGACGAGTACGCCCACACCGGTGGGGCCGAGCATCTTGTGGGCGGAGTAGGCGAGAAAGTCGGCCCCGAGCTCCTCGAAGCGAACCGGGAGATGCGGGACGCTCTGCGCGCCGTCCACGAGGACCAGGGCGCCCGCGGCGTGCGCCCACGCCGCCACCTGTTGCACCGGCAGGATCGTGCCGAGCACGTTGGAGACGTGCGCCAGGGCGACGAGCCGGGTGCGCGGCCCGATCAGGGACCGCATGTAGGCGAGATCGAGCGTTCCGTCGGGCGCGAGCCGGGCGTGCTTGAGAGTCGCCCCGGTGACGCGCGCCGCCTCGATCCAGGGCACGAAATTGCTGTGATGCTCCAGCAGCGTGACGACGATCTCGTCGCCCGCCTGGAGCCGGGGCCGGGCCCAGCCGGACGCGACGAGGTTGATCGCCTCGGTGGCGTTGCGCGTGAAGACGACGCCGCGCGCGTCGGGGGCGCCCACGAACCGGGCGACGCGTTCGCGCGCGCCCTCGTAGGCCGCGGTGGCCTCCTCGGACAACGCGTGCACGCCGCGGTGAATGTTGGCGTTCGAGCGCTCGTAGAAACCGAGCAGGGCGTCCAGCATGGCGCGGGGCTTCTGGGTCGTGGCGGCGTTGTCCAGGTACACCAGGGGCTTCCCGTGAACCTGCCGGGACAGGATGGGGAAGTCCCGGCGCAGGACCGCGACGTCCAGCGGCTTCGCGGCGGCGGCGATCACGACGGCGGAACTTCCGCGAGCACCCTCCCGTTCTCGATCTTGACCGGGAAGGTCCGGCAAGGGAATGCCGCGGGCATGCGGAGCACCTCGCCGTTGCGCACGTCGAACTTGGCGCCGTGCCGCGGGCACATGATGGCGAAGCCCTCGAGGTCGCCCTCGCCCAACGGGCCGTCGTCGTGCGAGCAGCGGTTCTCGACGGCGTAGATCGCGCCCGCGACCTTGCACAGGGCGACGCTCAACGCGCCGGCGGCGACGACCTTGACCCCGCCCTCGGGGATGTCGGCGGCCGCCGCCAGGTCCCTCATTGCGCTTCCTCCAGGCGGCGAATCACGCGCGCGCGCAGGTCCGCCTGCAGCGCCGCGGGGATCCGGGCCAGGGTCTTGTCCACGAACCCCTCGACGATGAGCCGGGTGGCTTCGGGCCGGGGAATGCCGCGCGACTCGAGGTAGAAGACGTGCTCCGGCTCGATCGGACCCATCGTCGCCCCGTGGGTGCAGCGCACCTCGTTGTTCAGGATCTCGAGCTCGGGAATCGAGTCCGCCTTGGCGGTCTCGGAGAGCATGAGGTTGCGGTTCTCCTGGTACGCCTCGCAGTGCGGCGCGTCCCGCTCGATCCGGATCACCCCGGTGTACACCGAGCGCGCGCGGCCGCTGAGGACGGTCTTGTAGTCGAAGTTGCTCCGCGTCCGCCCCGCGCGGTGCTCGTGCACCGTGTGGTGGTCGTGGTGCTGCCCGCCCGAGCCGACGACGACGCCCCACGACTCGCTGTCCGCCCCCTCGCCGGCGAGGATCGCGCCCACGTCGGCCTTGACGGCCCCGCCACCGAGGGACAGCACGATGGTGTCCAAACGCGCGTCGCGTCCGACCTCCGCCCGCACGGTGAGGTGGACGACCGCTCGGCGGTCGAGCTCCTGGACCACGAGCAGCCGCACCCGGCTGCCCGCGTCGGCGAACACCTCGATGACTTCGTTGACGTGCGCCGGCGCGCCTTCCGGGCCCCCGGGCGCGAACTCGCGCAGGATCGTCACGTCGCTCCCGGGTTCGGCGACCACGAGCAAGCGGGAGGCGTTGAAGCCGGGGCCGGGGCGTGAGCGGATCAGCACGGGCGAGGACGGCCCTTCGACCGAGCTCTGGGTTCGCGCCGCCCCGCGCGCGACATGCACGACCAGACCAGCCTGCCAGCGGGCGAGATTCAGCGCCTCGAGCCTTCCCATCGCCGCGGGGACGGCGGCGCCGAGTTTCCCGCGCACGAGGTCGGCCCGGCTCTCCGCG
>CAYHEI010000057.1:0-11089 GCA_964355385.1 uncultured bacterium
TGGCCCGCACCGGCCGGGGCCACCGGGTGGCGTTCACGCCGGGGAAGCGCTGGAAGGAGTACCGGTTCACCTGGCTGGAGTTCGGCCAGCCGGACTGGGTCACGGGGGACGACCGGGTGAGTCCGCTCACGGTGGATGCCGTCGCGGGGCTGTCGTGGAACGTGCCGGGCGCCGGCCCGTTCGCCCTCGATCTCGACGACGTCAGGCTGATCTTCGAATAGGCGTCGAGAGCGCATGACGCCCGAGCTGGCCGCCCGGTTCCGCGCCCGCCGCGACGAGCTCGCCGCCGCGGGGAAGATCGGCTGCCTGGTGGCCAAAGGCGCCGGGGGGATTCCGGTTCTGTTCGCCAAGGGCGCGTGCCTGCCCGAGGCCTGGGAGAACTCCCTGGTCGCGCTGTGGGTGGACGGATGCGAGATCCGCACGCAATACGACGAGAAGGACGCGGCCGGAAACTGGCTGCACCCGCCGAGCCGCGATTCCTCGATGACGATGATCGTCGAGGTCCCGCTGGCCGAGCCCTTCATCCACAAGTGCTTTCCCGGGGGGCTGGAGGACCTGGAGGAGTACCGCCAGGAGGTGCTGGACGGCGTCAAGGACCACTGGGTGCGCGACGGAGCGGACCCCTCCGACAAGCGCTGGGAGTACACCTACCACGAGCGGATGGCGCGGTACCGGGTGCCGGGCCGGGCGGAGGCGGTGGACCAGTTCGAAGCGATGGCGCGGAACCTGGCCGAGTCCCCGGTCACGCGGCGCGCCCAGATGGTTTCCTGGAAGGCCTGGGAGGACCCGGGCGCCTACGACCCGCCCTGCTGGCAGTCCCTGTGGGGACGGCTCGCGCGCGACGAGGCGGGGGCGGCGGTCCTGAACCTCAACATGCGCTTCCGCAGCCGGGACGCCTTCAAGGCCGCGTTCATGAACGACTTCGCCTTCATCCTGCTGGGTCGCAAGCTGGCGGACCGCGTGGCGGAGCTGCGCGGAGAGCCGGTGCGCCTCGGGCGGTTCGTGGACCAGTCGGACTCGTACCACGTCTACGGGAGCAACCTGGACGAGTTCGAGCGCACGGTCGTGCCGCAAGTCCTTGGGCGGACCTTCGCGCAACGGACGTGGCGGAGTGACGAGGACCTGGTCACCGAGGCGTTCGCGGAGGCCCGGCCGGTCATCGCCGAGAAGATCCGCCGCCAGGACGAGAAGTACCGGGGAAATGGGGAAAGCGGAAAACGAGGGCATCGACCGGCGGAAAGCAATACCATTCCGTGACGATGCGCGGGGTAGGCGGGACCCCCGATCGGGTCGGCCGGGTTCAGGCAACGGCGATCCGCGGCATGGCCAGCGGCTCCTGTTCCCAGTCGGCGTCGAGCATGTCCCGCAACAGGCGCGCCTTGAGGGCCGCCGCCGCGCGATCGTCCCGGAGGTTCCGAATCTCGCCCGGGTCGGTCGCGAAGTCGAACAGTTCCCCGTACGGCCGGGGGTGATACGCGGTGAACACCCTGCCCGCCTTCCATGTCATGACGAAGCCGACCGGGGCCATCTGTAATCTCGACTGCACCTACTGTTTCTATCTGGAGAAGGAAAAGCTCTACCCGGGTCGGGGGTCGTACAAGATGACCGACGCCACACTGGAAGCCTACGTGCGCCAGTACATCGAGGGGCAGGATGCGGCGGAGATCACCTTTGCCTGGCAGGGCGGCGAGCCCACGCTCATGGGGCTCGAATTCTTCCGGCGGGCGGTCGCCTTGCAGCGCCGGTACTGCCCGAGCGGCAAGACGGTGAAGAACGCGTTCCAGACCAACGGGACGTTGCTGGACGACGCGTGGGGGTCCTTCCTCAAGTCGGAAGGATTCCTCGTCGGGCTCTCGATCGACGGGCCCCGTGAGCTGCTTGACCTGTACCGGGTGGACAAGGGCGGGAAGCCGACGTTCGATTCGGTCATGCGCGGGCTCGTCGTCCTGAAACGCCACGGGGTGGAGTTCAACACGCTGACGGTCGTGCACCGGGAAAACGCCAAGCGGCCGCTGGCGGTCTACCGGTTTCTCAAGGAGATCGGGTCGGGGTTCATCCAGTTCATCCCGCTGGTCGAGCGGGTGGGGGATGGGGAAGCGCTGGCCCCGCCACCGGGCCTGGAGGGTGGTGACGGCGGCGAGGGGCCGGCCGTCACGCCGTGGACGGTACGGCCGCGCGACTACGGCGAATTCATGACGGTGATCTTCGACGACTGGATCAGGACGGATGTCGGCCGGGTGTTCGTGCAGCTCTTCGACGTCCAGCTCGGCATCACGATGGGGCTGGGATCGTCGCTGTGCTACTTCGCCGAGACCTGCGGTCTCGCGCTGGCGCTGGAGCACAACGGCGATCTCTTCTCGTGCGACCACTACGTGTATCCGAACTACCGGCTGGGCAACGTGCACGAGGCGCCACTGGCGGAGCTGGTGAATGCGGTCGAGCAGCGCAAGTTCGGCGCCGACAAGCGCGACACGCTGCCGGCATTTTGCCGGCGGTGCGACGTCGTGGAGATGTGCCGGGGCGAATGCCCCAAACGGCGATTCGCCCGCACCCCGGACGGCGACCAGGGGCTCAACTACCTTTGTGGCGCCTACAAGCCCCTCTTCCGGCACCTGCGGCCGCATCTGGAGACGATGGGCCGGTTGCTCCGTTCCGGCCGGCCCGCGGCGGACATCATGCGGCTGAACCGAGCGCCCTTGTGAGCCGCCTGCTCCGTCTCGTCCTCGTCGCCCTGGGGCTGCTGCTCCTGCCGCCCGCCAGGTTCGGGTGGTCGGCAGGCGTCAAGGCCCGGAAGTCCAACATCCTCTTCATCCTGGCCGACGACCTGGGATGGAGCGACCTCGGCTGCTTTGGCAACCGGATCTATCGCACACCCAACATCGACGTGTTGGCCGCGGGCGGCGCCCGGTTCACCCAGTTCTACGCCCAGGCGGCGTGCATGCCGTCGCGGGTGGGCCTGCTGACGGGGTGCAACCCAAGCCGGTTCCATGACCTGTACGGCGAGATGCAGCCGTGCCGCACGATTCCGTGGGAGCCGCTGCCGCCCGGCGAGGGTACCTGGGCCGAGGCGCTGCGCGCCGCGGGATATGCCACCGGCCACATCGGCAAGTGGGGCGTCCGCCACTGGAAGGATGAGGGCGAGGCCGACCGCGGATTCGCCTGGGTCGCGTGCCACCAGCCGTGGTATTACCTGCCGAACTACAAGTTCCCGTATGGCGCTGAAATCGGGGAGCTGGCGGCCGCGGATCATGGCCACCTCGTGGACTACATGACCGGCAAGGCGGAGGAGTTCCTGGCTGCGCATCGCGACGAGCCGTTCGCGCTCGTGCTGTCGCATTTCGCCGTCCACGAGCCGCTCAAGGGCCAGGGCAAGGACGCGCCGGCGGCGGCGGCGCGCGAGCGGGCCGGTCAACTCGGGGTTCCGGTGAATGCCGACTACGCGGCGCTGGTGGAGGGATTGGATGACAGCACCGGCCGGGTGCTGGCGAAGCTCAAGACACTGGGGTTGGAGGAGAACACCGTCGTGGTGTTCCTGTCCGACAATGGCGGCGTCGACACGCCGGAATCGCCGGGTGAGCCGCCGGTCACCTCCAACGCGCCGCTACGCGGGGGCAAGGCGACCCCCTACGAGGGGGGCTTCCGGGTGCCGTGCATCGTCCGGTGGCCCGGCCGGACCAAACCCGGATCGGTCGTGTCCGACCTGGCCTCGATCGAGGATGTGTACCCGACATTCCTCGCCGTGGCGGGCGTGCCGGTCCCGGCGGCGAAGCACCTGGACGGGTTCGACCTCACCCCGGCGCTGACGGGCGCCGGTCAGACCGGCCGGAAAGAGGTCTGCATGCAATGGGAGGCGGCGATGATCCGCCGCGGCCCCTACAAACTCCTCGAGTTCCCGCCGTACGTGCCCACGGCCGCCGAGATCGACCAGGCCCGGGAGAAGGCGAAAAAGAAGAAGAAGGTCTTCACCCCGCCGCGGTCCTCACCGCTCCGGATCGAGGTGTACGATCTGGCCACGGATCCCGGCGAGGCGCTCGACCTGTACGCGACGAGGCCTGAACTCGCGCGAGACCTTCGGCCGCGGCTCCATGCGTGGATGAAGGCCATGCACGGCGCCGACCACTACGCGCTCGACCGGGTGCGCGCCGACGCCAAACGGCTCGGCCAGACCTACCCCGACCCCTGACCGCCTCACCCCCGCGCGCGGGGTGGGGGCCTGCTATCATCCGAACCGATGCGGCTCGGCGGACCGGTGTTCGGGAAGCGCGACACGCCCGAGGCGTGGGCGGCGGCCGTCTGCGCGGCGGGATACCGGGCGGCGTACTGCCCGGTGGGGCCCGACGCGGACGATCGCACCGTGGCGGCGTACGCGGAGGCGGCGAAGCGGGCGGACGTCGTCATCGCGGAGGTGGGCGCCTGGAGCAACCCGCTCTCGCCTGACGCCGCCGAGCGCACCGCCGCCCTGGCGAAGTGCAAGGCGAGCCTGCTGCTGGCCGAGCGGATCGGCGCGCGCTGCGCGGTCAACATCGCCGGTTCGGTCGGCACGAAGTGGGACGGTCCCGACGCGCGCGACATGACTCTCGAAACGTTCGACCGCATCGTCTCGACCACCCGCGAGATCATCGACGCCGTGAGCCCCCAGCGCACGTTCTGGACCCAGGAGGGGATGCCCTGGATGTACCCGGACAGCCCGGACTCCACCCTCGCCCTCCTCAAGGCTGTGGACCGCAAGGGGTTCGCGATCCACCTGGACCCCGTGAACTGGGTGAGCAGCCCGCAGCGGTTCTTCAAGAACGGCGACCTCATCCGCGAGTGCTTCGCCAAGCTGGGGCCGTGGATCAAGTCCTGCCACGCCAAGGACATCGTCCTGCGCGACAAACTCACGGTCCACCTGGACGAGGCGATTCCCGGCGACGGCGCCCTGGACTACCGGGCCTACCTCGACGGCCTGGCGAAGCTGGACCCCGACACCCCGCTGATGCTGGAGCACTTGGAGAAGGAGGAGGAGTACGCGAAGGGCGCCGCGTTCATCCGGTCGCTCGGCGGCTGAGGAGCCGGTTCCCAAGCCGCCGCGCCTCGCGTTCGAGACGCTCCTTGACGACATCCCAGGTCCAGCCGGGCCAGAGCATGTGAGGGTTCGTTTGAGCGTCGGCCAATCCGAAATCCACTAAGGCTCGCGTTACTTGTAGCGTCAGGTCGTGCGAGCCGGGGTAGCGCCGGCCAGCGAGGGTGATCAGATCGCGCAAGGTCGAAGACCGCTCCAGGATGGCCGCGAGATCGATGAAGTCCCGCTTGGCGCCGCGACTGAGAATCGCCGCGATCTTCATGGCGCCGATTTCGCGCGGACCAGCGACGCGCAGCCTCCCGAGGCGAGCCGGTCGCGTGACGAGGCGATACGGGTGCGGCACAAACGAGACCTTGACCCTCAAGAGTTCGCCGAGCACGACGCCGTCGCTTTCCTGGTGGATGGTGAACCGGCCGATCCGGCGGAGTTCGGACAGCAGGCGCCCCCGGTCCGTGAGCGTGACATGCCGGGCATCGGTGAAGAGGTCAAGGTCATGCGACACGCGATGTCCGATTTGGAGCGCCAGCCCCGTCCCCCCTGCCAGGAAACAGTGGCGGCTCATCGGCATGGCGGAAAGACCCTCCAGCACCTTCCGGCCGTTACCGGTGAGGACCTCCCAGTGGGGAACCATCAGCGGCCCCATGGCGCCGGAGCGTTCGGCCGTCCGGGAGGCATTGGAACGCCGAGCCACCATGACCAGAAGCGGGCCGAACGGCGGGAGAGTTGCCACCCCTCGTTCCGCATCCACCGCTTCAACCAGGCCCGCGAGTATTGGCGCAACAGCCAGCGGGCCGCGGCGCTGTCGCCGTTGTCCAAGATGCGCGGCACGAGGACCGCGGCGTCGCAGACCGGGTGCAGGTCCTCAAGATGGTATTCGGGGAAATGGATTCGTGCAGACACGGGCACCGGATCGGACGGTTTGCCGGCACCGCCGGTGGCATAGATCGCGCCGCGTTCCTGCACCAGCCATTCGCCCATCACCCTCCCGAGCGGGACGAGCTTCCCGTCGCGCAAGTACCGGTACACCTGGCGGCGGGAACGCCGGAGGCGCCGGGAGAGCTCGGAGAGCGTCACCGCCGGCACTTCCTCGGCCTGCCCGTCGCGGTTCCGGCGGCGCACCCGCCAGGAGCGGCCGTCCTCGGTCGTCATCACCGGATTCATGTCACTAGTATATGACATGAACTCTACTCAAGGGGGGCTTGTGGGAGCCCATCCCCACCCGGCCTTCATCTGTACGCCGATTGTAGCGTCCTCTTGACCCGTCCAACCCAGCGCGCTCCGGCTGGGAACCTACGCTCCCCGGCTATCCACTGGCCTCGTCGATCACCAGCTTCCCCCTCTCCGTCATGTCCCGCTACGTTTCCTGAGGCGCTTTGGGGACATCCGCGGGAAGTGCGAAGAGTCGATCACGTACAATGGTTGCGTGAAGAAGAACGGACAGCGGACGGTCGCCAAGAACGGAAGCGGCGGATCCAGGGGAAACGTGGACCGGCTGATGCGGGCCGTCACCACGTCCACTTCCATCGAGGTCGGGAAGAGGTAAGGGGAAGTAAGGGGACGCTATTCAATAATTAGACAACCGGTCTGACGGAAGATTCAGGGAAGTAAGGGGACGCTATTCAATAATTAGACAACCGGTCTGACGGAAGATTCAGGGGCACCTCAGAGGTGGGAATGACGAGCTTCGGCAGGTCCGAGGTACACGGATGGAGCCTTGAGGAGCGCGCTCAATCCCCGTCCGTGAATCCTGTGAGGCGGAGGAATGGAGTGAGCGCCGGTAGTCCTCAGAGTAGAATCATCGGCAAACATTCATGAAGGAGTTCCCCACGAGCAACTCAAGACGTCATAGAGCCGCCGCCCGGCGGGTCGCCATGATGGTCACGGACCGTCTCCGACGCGAGGGTGCTCGCGCGGTGGTTCTCCTGGGGAGTTTTGCTCGCGGCAAGCCCCATGCCCATTCCGATATTGATCTGGTAGTCATCGGCCGGGGTGGTCACACGTTTGAGCGACGAGACGGATTTCTGGTGTCGATCGCCCGGGGCCAGGCGAGGGAAGAGCTGGAGGACTTTCGCAGCCCCGTCGCGGTGGGCAAGGTGATTCCGGGCTGGCGCGAGGCAGAGCTTCTCTGGGATCCCCACGGGATTGCGCGGCGGATTCAGCTCCGGGCCAAGCGGTGGCGCTGGCGCCGGATTGCCCCTGCCGCCGCCCGGCGGGTCGCCAGCGATCTGACGCACCGGTCGGAGAACGTCCACAAGATGGTCGGGTGCTTCAACGCAGGAGATCTTACGAGCGCGGCCATTCAGCAGGCGGTCCTGGCCATCTTCTTGCCCGCCGCCATGGCCATTCATCTGCGGTTGCTCTACCGCAGCGAGAACCGGCTTTGGAATGAGGTGTCCCGGCGGATGGGGCCGGGCTGGAGGCGCCACCAGCGCCGCGCGCTCGGGCTCGGCGGCGAGCCCCTCCCCGTCAGGTGCCGTTCGACGTTGATGCTCTACCGCCTCGCCGCGACGAGAGCTTGGCGTGCCCTGAACGCGACTCAGCGCGAGATGGTTTCTGCTGCCCGTGCAATCAAGATGGAGGGGTGGCGTGATCCGACACCTTGAAACTGCCTGAGTCCGGACGGGCCGAGATCTCCAGGGAGAAAATCACCGGCTATCTCCTCTCGCGCACGCATCAACAGGGGCGGCATAAGGCGGCCGGGTTCATCAGGTTCGGCTTCTCTCCCGAACGGTGGGAGATCCTCGCGGCCGCCTTGCGGTCGCATGACGCGCAGCACGAGGTTGCGACGGTCGCAGAGACGCCATATGATACCCGCATGGAAGGCGTGGCCCCGGCCTGATTCGGAAGATGAGCGACAAGCCATACCTGCGGGATATTCAGTATAAGGACTCAAGAAATCTCGCGGCCCGCATTAATCTTCACCAGCTGTTTGGAACCAGTCGTGTGAGCTTCCCGGAGTGGGCTCTTGATTTCTACGGATTCGTATCTGGGGACAAGGTTCTCGATGTAGGCTGTGGTACGGGGGACTTTTGGAATGCGATCCGGAAAAGGTTGCCAAGGGATCTACATTTGACGCTGACCGACTTTTCCCCGGGAATGCTGGAGAAATGCCGGGAGGTGACGGCGGGGCTGGCCGCGAGATACGAGGAGGCTGATGTCGGGTTTCTGCCCTACCAGGACGGCTCCTTTGACAAGGCAGTTGCCCACTTCATGCTGTATCACGCGGACTCTCAGGAGAAAGCGTTGTCAGAGCTGGTACGCGTGGTGAAACCGGCGGGCATGATCGGGATTGCGACTGGTGGGGATCAGCACATGCGCAGGCTGCTGGAGGTCGGGCGAAGTATAGACCAAACGATGCCTTCGGACTACAAGTATGGCTCCAGATTCATGGAGAACGCAGCGGATCATCTTCTCCCGAAGTTTTTCAGGGGAGTGGCGAAGCATGGGCATGACGACGCTCTGAAAGTGACCGATCCCTCTCCTCTATTGGAGTATCTCAGGTCGACTCCGACGTTTCCGAGCGAGAACGCTTCCTTTATGACCGCATATGAGGCGATTGTATTGGGAGAAATACAGGAGAAGGGATCGTTCGATATCGGAAGACGGTCGGTGCTGTATGTGTGTACTGAGCCTTGGCGTCAGGGGGACGTGGCGTTAGGGCGGTAGGGCGACGTAGTCGTATTGTTGCAAGACTCGACGAAGGATGGGGCGTGCCGAGAAGTGAGCGGCTGGAGGTGTCGGGGGATTCTCTATTGCGGCTGTTTCCCCGGCATGGATCGAGAACGGGTATTTCGAGTCGGGATGCTCGGCGGCGGTGGAACAGCCGGGGTATCAGGAGATTCGTTGTGAGCCGTGTTGTGGTGTGCGGGAAGAGGATTGAGACGGAGCGGGGGCGGGGGCCTGCCCCCTGGAGAGAGTAATGCAACCATGCAACCGCGTCCCTCAAGTGCCCTAAGTGCCAGACGGCCGGACTCCGAGATAGTCAGTGAGCTGCTTCGCAACGAGCTGTTGGTAGCCAAGGTCATCCCGGTCATTCGCGTATCGCCAATTCAAGAGCATGAGACTTCGTCCGGCCATCATGGCAGTGAGGTAGACGTCCGTCTGTCGCGGCCAGGGTGCGACCGTCGTGTAGCCCTCGATGTAGGCCTTGATGAGTCCCTGCCGCCGTGCGTCGCGCGGGAGTTCGTTGAAAGTCGTGGCGATGTCCTGGACTGGGTAGCCCCAGGACAGGCCCTCGAAGTCGATCAGGTACATGCGGTCCCGGGATATCCTGACATTCCAGCCGTGTAGATCGTTGTGGATGACGCGAAGCCCGCGGCGATCCGCGAAGAGGGCGTCCAGTCGGTGCTGGACTAACCGGGCCGCCCGGAGGAACATCCGTTGCCGGGCCGGCGTGATCCCCGCCCGCACATCGGCGCCGAACAGGACGATCGGCTCGACCATGGGAAACCGCCGGTCGGAGTAGGTGAAGACGCGGTCAAGCTTCCTGACTCGGAACCGCGGCGGAGGACGGAAGTCGAGCGCCTGGACATGGAGCTTGGCCGTGCAGGCACCGAGCGCACGCAGAGTCGCGCGGCTGAACCGGTTCGCGAGTTCGACCCCCGGAATCCACTTGAAGAGGACGCAGGGTCTTGTCTCCCCGGTGCCGGGCATCCTGACGGTCGAAACCAGCCTTCCGCTCCGAGACCGCACGGGTTCCGGAACGCCCAGGTCGGTGTGCCGCCGGAGGAACTCGAGAAAGACGGTCTCCGATCGGACCTCGTCGATCCTGTGGCACTCGGTCGGACTGGTGATCCTCATAGCGTACTTCGCGCCGTCCTTGGCGACGACTCTGAAGATGTGGTTGCTGTGATGCCTGAGGAAGGTGATGCGCCCGGCAGGCACAGACCAGGCCGCGATGGCCTTCTCCGCGAGTCCCAGCAAGGTGCCCGCTTCCTCGTCCACCTTCGATGTCAGACCGGCCCGCCGGTCCTAATCCCGGGAGAGACGTCGGAGATCGATTCCACCGTATGGCCGGCCTTGCGGAGCGCACGCACGACCGCATGATCGCAACTCTCGTCCGCCACGAATAGCACTCCCTACTTCCTGACGGGCCGCCTTACGGGTGCGAGGAGGACGGTTTCCTCGCGCGAGATCGTGTCGGCGGCGTACCGGGCGGCCGCCTTGATATCCTCCGTCGTGAGCCGGGGGTAGGCTTCCAGAAGATCCCTTTCCGTCGCGCCGTCGCCGATCTTCCTGAGTATCAGATCCACCGGGATACGCGTCCCCCGGATGACGGGCTTGCCCAGCATCACCTTCGGGTTGATCTCGATGCGATCCGTGATGGTCATGGCCGTATTATATCGTCCTGGTCCGTACGAGCGCGTCCTACCCTGCACACGACTTGCCACAGACAGTGCCACTCGAAGCAGGGACGAGCCCAGGCAGGTCTGATAGGATCACGGCGATGACGTCGTGGACTCCGTCCGGCAGTGGAGGGGTCAAATCAGGTGCTCGCAAGAGCTCGCCCTGGTCGTCGAGCGAACGGGTGTTCGTGTCGGCGCGGCGGATCCCGGTGGAGGCGGAGGCGGATCTGGTCGTGGCGGGAGCGTCGTTCGCGGGGTGCGCGGCGGCGCTCGCGGCCGCGCGGCGGGGCGCGCGGGTGACGCTCGTGGAGCCCCGCACCTGTCTCGGATACGAAGCCGCCGCGCTGTACCGTCCGTGGACGGACTCGCCCGGCGATCCGCCGCCGCTCCTGGCGCCCTGGATCGCCGCAGCGTCGCGCGCGGTGGGCGGGGGCCGGCGGCTCGCGCTCAAGCCGGACGAGATGAAGCGCGGGCTCGAGGACGTGCTGCTGGCGGCGGGCGTGCACCTGCTGTACGGGAGCCAGCCGGTCGGGATCGTGCGAGACGGCCGGCGCCTGGCCGGGGTGGTCGTGGCGGGCAAGGGCGGCCGCCGCGCCGTGCTGGGTCGCGCGGTCGCGGACGCGACCGAGTGGGCCCTCGTGGCGCGGCTGGCGGGGGAGCGTTGCGAGCCGCGCCGGGCGCT
>CAYHEI010000058.1:0-11040 GCA_964355385.1 uncultured bacterium
GGTGGAACGACGACGTCACATCGGCGCGGGAGGCGCTGGCTGCGATCCCCGGCGTCACGGTCCAGGAGCCCCCACGACACGGCCGGAACGGCCTGTGCTGCGGCGCCGGTGGAGGACGGGTGTTCATGGAGGAGCACGGGTCGCGGACGATCAATGGGGAGCGGGCGGGAGAACTGGCCGCGACCGGCGCGACGGTGGCGGCGGTCGCCTGCCCCTTCTGCGCGACGATGCTCTCCGACGGGATGCGCGCCCGGGGGGCCGGGCCGGAGGTGAAGGACGTCGCGGTCTTGCTCGACGAGGCGACGAGCGGAATCTAGATCAGCTTCTTCTTCGCGGCCTCGTAGATGGCGCGGAGCGCTCTGAGCGTGTCCCCGGGTGGCTCGTAGTCGAACGCGGCCACGAGGCGTTCGGCTTCGGCCTGCGCGGTCCGGACCTCGTCGGGCCGGCCCGCCTCGATCCACTGGATGCGGTTCAGCCGCTTGAGCGTCTTCGGCCGGTGGTACTGCTCCCGCATGTTGGCGACGGTGGTCGCGTGGCCGGCGAAAACTTCCCCTTCCGCGACCACCTCCGCGACCACGTCGGCCAGTCCCGCGAGGTCCAGCCCCGCGCCGCTCCAGGCACCCCGGAGGACCCGGCCCGTGTGCCCGAGCATCTCCGCGTCGAGGACCAGCATCGCCGGGCTGTAGACCTCGTCGAGGGCGAGCATCCCTCCCGGCGAGAAGTGCGTGTAGCCGTACGCGGCGCCCAGCATCATGCTGCCCGAGTGGTCGGCCGCCGCCTGGACCCCGGGGAGCGAGGCGGTGGTGTGGATGAGTTTCTGGTCGGACCGCAGGCCGTAGTACCCGTGGACGTCGCGGTGCATCAGGTCCAGCAGCTCCCATTCCGGCGTTCCGAACACCATCACGCCGGTCGCCATGTCCGCGGGCTCCGGGTGCGGGCCGATCACGATGCGCGCCCGGGGAAGCAGCTCCGAGAGGATCACGGCGCCGCCGAGGCACTCGGCCACGGAGACCGCGAACACCCCGAGCGGGTCGCACGGCCCCGTCACGCCCATGCTGGGCATCGAGCCGACGTAGACGTCCTCCACCTCGGCGCGGTAGTGCCAGAGCACGTCCAGCTCGGAGCCGCCCAGGATGAGCGGGCTCGGGTTCCAGACGCTCCGCCCGAAGCCCCGGCCGTACACCCGGTTCATCTCGCGGATGACCCCGGTCGTGTAGACGTCGGTCACGTCGTTGGTGGCGCCCCCCTCCCGCGAGTACTCCGCGGCGATCATGAACTGCTCCAACGGGATCAACGGCGCGGGCACGTCGGAGGGCACGCCGGTGGTCGAGCCGGACACCCCGCGGTCGGCGAGCATGGCGACCAGCTTGGCGGAATCCACGACGTCCTGCCGGGTCATGGGCCGCAGCGTGCGCCCGTCGCGCTCGACGAGGTGGGAGGCACGGGTATCCACGCCGAGCGTGAGCCGGGCGCCGGGGTCGCGCGCGGGCGGCGGGGCGGCCTGCGTGCGGAGGTGCGCCACGAACGCCTCGATCCGGGCGTGGGCGATCCGCACCCGGCCGTCCACCAGGGAGAAACCCTCCCGGCGGGCGATCGCGGCGCGCACGTCCGCGTGCTCCACGAGCATCCCGGTCTTCCCCAGCATCCCGACCGCGGCCGCGTGCATGCCGTCCAGCGCTTCCAGCCCCAGGAGCCGATCGGGACCTTTGAGCGGCCAGTGCTGCCCAACGGACGCGCTCATTCCCGCGTCCCCCTACGCGCTGCCGATGAAGACGCCGGCCAGGAAGACGAGCGCGCCGCCGACCAGTACCTGGAACGCCGCCGCGAGGAAGGGCGTGTCCATCCAGCGGTTCCGGATCCAGGCGATCGCCGCCAATTCCACGACCACGACGCCGCTGGCGACCGCGGTCGCGGTCCAGAAGTGCGGGATCAGGTACGGCAGCGCGTGCCCGACGCCGCCCACGAGCGTCATCGCGCCGCACACCACCCCGCGTATCCACGGCCGTCCCCGCCCCGTGAGGCTGCCGTCGTCGGAGAGCGCCTCGGCGAACCCCATGCTGATCCCGGCGCCCACGCCGGCGGCCAGGCCGACCAGGAAGGTGGGCCAACTCGCGTGCGTGGCGAACGCGGCGGCAAAGAGCGGCGCGAGCGTCGAGACGGAGCCGTCCATCAGCCCCGCGAGCCCCGGCTGAACGACTTGCAACACGAAGAGCTGATGCGCGACGCGCGCCTCGGCCTCGCGCTCCGGCACGGGCTGGGCGTCCGGCAGCAGCGCGGAGCTCTGCTGCTCGTGCCGACGCTCCTCCTCGGCGAGGTCGCCGAGGAGCTGGCGCACGTCGGCGTCCGTGGCGCGCTCGGCCGCCCGCTGGTAGAAGCGTTGGGTCTCCAACTCGGCCAGCGCGACCGCGCGGCGGATGCGCCCGGGGTCGGGCGGCTGCCAGAGCGGCACGTACGACTCGCGCTTCACGAAGCCGCGGATGTCCTCGGGCCGCACGAGCGGGACGTCGTTGCCGTACTTGGCCCGGAAGAGGTCGAGCAGCCGGTGGCGGTGGCGGTCCTCCTCCTCGCGCATCCGGTCCAGTGCGGCGGCCGCCGCGGGGGCCGGGCCGCGCAGCCGCCGGGCGTACTCCTGGAGCGTGCGGGCGTCCAGCTCCTCGAGCGAGATCGCCAGGGCGAGCGTCTCCGGGGCCGTCAGGTCGCTGAACCGTCGCTGCATGCTCGGATGATACCCCACTTGAGGTCAGCCCGGCCGAATCCCCTCCTTCCGCCACACGTCGACGATCAGCTCGTACCGCGCCAGGGGCATGCCGGTGTAGGCGCAGTTGCTGGTGGAGAAGACGTAGCCGGGGGCCGTCAGACCGTGCCGCAGCGCGTACCGGGCGGACTCGATGCATTCCGCTTCCGTGCCGGTGTCGAGCAGCCCGCAGTTCACGTTGCCCATGAGGCACACGCGGTTGCCGCACCGCTCGACCATGTCGGCCATGTCGATTCCGGCCTGGGGGTCGAGGGAGTGCAGCGCGTGCGGGTTCGCGTCCAGCAAGAGGTCCAGGATCGGCCGGATGTCGCCGCCGGTGTGCTTGATGACGTACCAACCCAGCTCGCGGTACCCGGCGACGAGCCGCTTGAGATACGGCGCGACGAACTCCGCGAACATCGGCGGCGAGAGGAACGGCCCGGTGTTAAAGCAGTAGTCGCTGCACAGCGCGAACCCGTCCAGCACTCCCGCGGCTTTGAGCCGTCGCGCGCGTGCCAGCGCGCCGTCCACCCACCGGTCCGCCTCCGCGCGGACCGCGTCGGGCTCCTCGAAGAACCGGGCGGCGTGGTCTTGCATGTCCCGCCCCGACGGGATCGAGAACGTCGCGTCGCCATGGCGCATGAGGAAGTACCGGCCGCCCGTCCGCTTCCGCACCAGCTCCGCGAGCCGGATCGTCTCCTCCTCGGTGTCGGGGTTGGGGTGCAGGAAGATCGCGTCGTGGTCGTAGCGTTCGGCGGTCAGCGCGAAGAGGTCCGCCATATCGGCGCGGTGGAGCGCCCGCTCCCCCTCGCCCATCTGGAGCCACTGGCCGTAGTCGCGGTGCAGCGGATGGACCCGTCCGAACGCCTCCATGGTGAGGTAGAAGACCAGCTCGAAGGTCGGAACGCGGCCCGGGAGCGGGCGGCGCTCGAGCGCCGCGACGAACCGCTCGCGCGGGGTCAGCGGAGCGTCCAAGTGGGGCGAGCTACATCCGGCTGTGCAGCCCGAGCCCGCAGGGGCCGGCAAAGTCCGAGGGACGAGTGAACAACGCCTCGCATCTCAGACCTTGCCCTCGGCGAACCTATTGACCAATTCCTCGTACGTGTGATCGGGCAGTTCGAAGAAATCGAACATGGCCAGCATTGGCGCGACAACCGCCTTGACGTTCTCAACCAGTCGTGAGTCAAGTTCTTGCAGTGTCATCTCAAGCCTGACGATCTCAGGATCGCCCGAAGAAACGAGACGACCCGACATCAGTTGACGGTCCGCCATCGCTAACGTCCGGTCGCGTATACCAAGATGTGAGATACTCACGCCAATCCGAACGTCAAGTCCGACGCCGAGATTGCGAAAGAGACGTGATAGGAACGTGAAAGTCTCCGTGGTACGAATAATTCGAATGTCTGCAAATAGGCTGGCTTTCTCGCGCGAGTCCTCAAACAGGCTGTGAAGTAGGAAATACTCGCCGTCCTTTCTGAATGCCCAGAAATCGAACGCGGGCCCGTCCGGCCAAGGAATCTCCGCTTGGATCCCATCGGCCACCGGGCGCGGCCTGAAGTCATCGTTCGTCGACACGGCGCCGATCGGCCATCCAAACGTGTTGATATTGGCGCCCCTGGAAGCCTCCAACAATTCCCCGTGGCGCCACGCCCGACCTCGCTCTCCGAGAGTGACGCGAACCTCCATGCAAGCATTGAGTCCCATCTTCTGGAGACCGATCCGGGCGGCCCCCCAAAGACGATCATGCCAGGCTGTGTCCCAGTTCACCGCTGCTGGCGTGTTCGACGGAACCAGCTGAGGCTTGAGATGCGTGAGCACGTCTTGAACCGCAAAGAATGCAGCGTTTCGGTTCAATGCGCGAGCCTCTTTGCTGTCCCCGCCCAGGAAGGCCGCCACCCAGGCAGGACCGTTCCCATCAAGAGTGGCGAATGCCTTCCTGATTTCAGCAATCCCTCTGCTCACACCAGGGTCAGCGAGATGAGGTTGCAACGCGTCTGCGACCTCCCCAGGGCCACTCCCATATTGATTCAAGACGGCGAAGACGTCGTAGGCGTCCTTCTCCTTGAAGCGCAAGCCCATTACAATGCCCTTCATCGCAATACATCCGACGATGTTGGCGAGCTTGATCCTCACCGACGTTCTCCCGCCGTGGGGTAGGAATCCCTCTAGCATGAACGTCGTATTGTGGCGGAATGCGACGTCGCAACCTTCGGTCTTCCTGGCGACAAAGGTATCCTGAATCGGTAGGTGCCGATGACTGCCTCCGCGGCCATCGTCGGTGCGCGTCAGGAAGTCGACCCGGATATCGAACGGCCGATTCGTCGCGGCGTGAACGACGCGCCGGACGTACGAGTTGGGTATTGGATCGCCCTTGACGTCAATGGCGGGGCGATATTCGCGCTGGGTCAGGAGTTCACACATCGTGGCGTATCGCGCACCAGTGATCGCTGATGGGTCGACGGCGATATCAATATCGATCGATCCGACATGACGGAAGGCGGTGCCTGACCGACGGCGTGGGGAGAGGAGGAAGTACGGCACCCAGCCTCCAACAAGGACAAGCGCGTCCCGATAATCGCCCAGAACCGTCATGAGTTCGATGAGGACCGAGTGGGAGGCCTCCGTCAGCGGTTGCTCGTAGTGATCGGCGGTGCGTTCCGGTGACATGATCAGTACTTGAGCCTCTCCGCCCTGAAGAATGCGGCCTGTTCCTCGCCACGCTGCGCGCTGACGGAAAGGTCGAGGTAGATTTGCACATCGCCCGCAAGGGTCAGCGGACCCGCCAGCTGTGTGGGCCGGAACACACCCGGATCATAAGGGATCGAGAGAAGCGCATTGGCCCCCGCCGACACTTCGCGCAACTCGGCAGCCACCGAGAGCTTCTCAACCGAGGGCAAGTCAGGAACATAGACCTCAATAATCTCGACTCCGCGAACAAAGGGGGCCAGGAGGGAGGCGGCCGCGAAGGACGTGAGGGCGTACGGCAGGCCGAGACGTGCGGAGGCACTCCCGATTCGTTCCGCAAGCTTTTCCGGATCTCGTTCGAGGGAAAAGAACCGCCTTCGGACGGTCTTCTTGGGCCGGTAGTCGCTCTTCCAGTCGTCCAGGAGTCTCCCCGGCTCGTCAAGGCTGAGTAGCTGCTTCGTTCGACTGGCGTATCGTTCGTCGATAAGGCGCTTGACGACCTTGGACGTTTCCCCGAGGCTGACATCGGCCGTGCGGGCTAATTCGGCCAGGGTGGTCTTCCAAGCCCTTCCCGAGAGGCCACCGCCCGGCCTGCCGCGAACGTACTCAAGCAGGGTCCTGCTCAATCTGCTGGCAACGGGACTGAACAGCGACCCTGGCCGTCCCCGGAGGGGAGACGGGTTCCGGTCTTGGATGCGTTCGATATACACGTCTTGATCCCTGAGCAGGCAATTGCCCGCGAGGTCGATGTAGCCAACTCCCTCCTCCCGGCAGATCTCCCGAACCCGGGGACTCACGAAGGGGGCGGCGAGGATCGGACAGGCGCCCTTCATGGTGTTGGCCATTGTGCGAAGCTGGCGGGCGCCTTCGCGGACCCTGCCGGGCGATACGAAGGCCCTGATCTCGAAGATGAGGCGGCCCCTTCTGCCGGTCGGCAGGGTCACGTCGGCGTCCAGATCGGGTCGGCGTGGCCCGAGTGCCGGTCCGAGGCGCAGGCGGAGCAGCTTGACGGACGGGATCATACTAGGCAGCCGCGTCCTGATCTGGTCGCGCAGACTCACATCGGCCTCGCCGAGTGTATTTCCGTTATCTCGGTCTTTCATTGGCAAGTGATATCATATCATTTAGGAAACCATCCTGCAAGACCTGCGCCCGGAACGGCAGTTATCCGAACCGGCCGAGTTCCTTGACGAGGGCGATGATGCGCCGGAAATCCTCCAGCCCGACGCTGTCCGGGATGGAGTGGTCGGACGCGAAGATGTAGCCGCCGCCCGCCTTGAGCGCGGGCAGCGTGCGCCGGATCTCGGCTTCGATGGCCGCGGGGTGGTCCCAGTGGACCGCGTTGATCCCCCCGTGCAGCACCAGCCGGTCGCCCCAGCGCGCCTTGAGCGCGACCGGGTCCATCCCCGCCTTGACCTCCAGGGGATTCAGCGCGTCCACGCCGATCTCGAGCAGCTCGGGCACGAACGGGTTGACGTCCCCGCACGAGTGCAGCCGGACCTTCAATCCCCGCGCGTGGGCCCACTCGACCGCGCGGCGGTGGACGGGCTTGAGGAGGGCCCGGTACGTCGCCACCGAGAAGAACTGGTGGTGCTTGTACCCCATGTCGTCGGGCCAGCTGATCGCGTCGAGCTCGTACCCCGCGTCCAGCACCGCCTGAAAGAGCGCGAGGTCGAGGTCGAGCTGGGCGTCGAACATCTCCCGCAGCCATCCGGGGTCCTCCGCGATCGCCTCCAGCACCCGTTCGGTGCCGACCATCCACGAGTGCGTCACGTCGAAGCCGAACCAGAACTGCGCCTCGATCCAGTCCCCGCGCGCGCGCCAGATGGGATACTCCCGCTTCAGCCGGGTCCAGTCGATTCGGTCCGCCGCGGGGATCAGGCGCGTCTTGGTCTCCCGCCAGGCGTCCGGCCCGGTGATCGTGAAGGCCAGGAACTCCGGGACGGAGGCCCGGCCCTTCCACTGGCGGGAGGTCACCCCCCAGTCGGACGTGGACACCACGTAGGCATCCGTTTCCTCCAGGACCCGGTGCGGATAACGCGGCGAGTTGTCGGCCCACACCAGGGCCACATGGTCGAGCCCGAAGTAGTCGATCCAGTCGGCGTGGGCCGGCATCCCCTCGCGGCGCCACCGGTCGAGGGTGGACCCCCAGGGCGAGTCGAACACGGGGATGCGGTCCGCCTCGCGGTGCGCGTACATGCGGGCGAACCGCTCGCGGGAGGTCATTGATGAAGGGCCCCACGCGCAAACACTGCCGGCAGGCATGGCACAGCCACGCCTGGGCGCCTCCGGCGAGTCGCCAAGGGCGACAGCGCGTCGCTCGCTTCCGCTCGCGCCGTCAAAGCTTCCGGGCCTCGTCATACATCGCCAGGACGTTCTCGACCGGCGTGATCGGCTGAAGGTTGTGGCAGGGCGCCAGGATGTAGCCGCCCCCGGCGCCGAGGATCGCCGCGTTCTCCCGGACCTCCCGGCGCACGTCCTCGACCGTGCCGAACGGCAGCGTGTGCTGGTTGTCCATCGCGCCGTGGAAGGCGACCCGGCTTCCGAAATCGCGCTTGAGCCGGGCGCGGTCCATTCCCGCGCACCGCCACTGGACCGGGTTGAGGATGTCGATGCCCACCTCCAGCAGATCGGGGATCAGCGCGGCGATCGCCCCGTCGTCGTGGTGGAACGCGAGGGCACCGTGTTTGTGCACCAGCGCGATCATTTGTTTCATCCGGGGTTTCAAAAACTTCCGGAACGTGGCCGGACTCATGAGGAGCGAGTCCTGGGACCCCAGGTCTTCGGCGATGTAGATGAAATCGATCGCGCCTCGCCCCGCGACGAGCGTGCGCTCGACGAGGTCGTAGTGGATGGCGAAGATGCGCTCCAGCGCGGCCTCGAGGAAGGCGCCGTTGTCCGCGAGATCCTCCATGGAGCGTTCCTGGCCCCGCATCTGCGTGTAGAGGTAGAAGGGCTCGTACGAGCCGCCGAAGACGGGCCACGCGCTGCGGGCCTGCGCCCGCTCGGCGACGTGCTCGCACGTCCACCATGTGGGATCGGGCCAGGCGTACGCCTCGATGTCGCGTACGGTCTCCAGCGTTTCCAGCGGCGCCACCGCGATCTCGTCGTAGGCGCCCGCGCCGTGGGCATATTCGATCCGCCGGTGCGTCATGCCCCACACGTCCGCCCCGTTGCGGTGGCCCGCGAGGGGGTCGTGGAGGTCGGGCCAGGTGTAGTGCGCGCGGTCGATGTCCAGCGCCTTCCACAATGCCTCGTCGTCGGCGACCCCCAGCGCCGCGCGCAGCTTCGCCGTCATCTCCTCGGTCCCCCAGTAGTCGAGCGGAAGGCGGTCGGCCCCCTTCCGGGCGGCGGTGGCCCGCCAGCGCTCCTTGGGGGTCATCCCTCGCGGTAGGCCTTGCCGAGCAAAGCGCACTTGCGCCGACGGTAGTGGCGGTAGGAGGCCAGGGAGACGTCGGGCGGCACCCGGTGATCGGTGTGCGGGATGAAGCGGCCCGCGGCGAGGAGGGGCGCCAGCCGGTCGAACTCGCGGTCGATGGCCTCCGGCCCCGCGATGAGCGCGCGTTTGTCGAAGTAGCCGCGCAGCGCGACGCGGCTCCCCAGCCGGGCGGCGATGCCGAAGCCGTCGGTGTGGGCCGCCTCGAGCGGGAACATCACGTTGACCCCCGCGTCCACCCACAGGGCGGCCAGCTCGTCGATCCGCCCGTCGCAGTCCACGACGTGAAAGTCGCAGCCGCACTCGCGACGCAGGAAGTCCGTGACCCGGCGGTAGCGTGGGACCATGAGGCGGGAGAACATCGCGGGCGAGAGGAGCGGCCCGTTCTTGAAGCACATGTCCTCCCACCAGTGCCCGGCGTCGATCCGGCATTTCCCCGCCAGCCGGGCGAAACCGACCAGCATGAGCTGCGTGAGGTGCTCCATCATCTCCGCGACCCAGTCCTCCTCCTCCATCAGCGCCTCGGACAGCCGCTCCATGCCCATCCAGTTGCGCAACCAGCCGTAGAGGGAGCCGCAGCTGAGGGTCACCGGGGTGTCCGCGGAGAAGGAGCGGCGGCAGGCTTCGTCGAGGTCCGCCGGGATCCGGCGCGGATCGGCGGGGTTCAGCCGCTCGTCGCGGATCTTGTCCCAGTCCTTCCGGTCCGCGATGGCGTAGCGGATGTAGCGCGGGATGGACGCGCCCAGCTCGGGCCGCAGCCGTTCGACGACCGCGCCGTCCCCGTCCTGGAGGAACTGGTGGTCGCCGCGCTCTTCCAGGATCTTCCACTCGAAACCCGGTCGCAGGCCGATGTCAACCCAGGGCGAGGGCGCGAACTCCTCCTCGTCCGTGTGGAACCAGCGGATGATGCCCTCGTCGCAGCCCGTGACCGACGCGGGCAGGCCCTCGGCGTGCCAGCGCGGGTAGGTCTGGTCCCACGCGCTGAATTCGAAGTCCGGCGGCCGGTCCACCGCTTCCCCGCGCAGGGTCCCCAGGTAGCGCTCCCGGTGCGTCAGGCTACAGCCCCTCCCCGGAATCCTCGGGCGCGCCGGCGAGCACCCGGCCGTCCCAGACGACCGTGCGGGGCCGGCGCAGGTTGGCCACCCCGGCGAGCGGAGGGAAGCGCGTGAAGATCATCCGCGGCAGGCACCCGGCCGCCAGGCGGCCCACGGGCCCGGGCAGGTTCAGCGCCGCCGCGCTGGCGCCGGTGGCGGCGTTGAGGACCGCGAGGGTGGGCATCCCCGCTCGCTCCATCAGTTCGAGCTCGGTGAGAAAGCCCAGTCCGTGCGGCACGCCGCACGAGCCCGCGTCGCTGCCGGCGACGATCCGGACGCCCAGCGCGTGGGCCTCGCGCAGCTTCGCCGCGTGGCCGTCGAGGATGCGCTGCAGGCCCGCGACGATGGCCGCGCTCCAGCCCATCTCCGCCGCGTGGTCCACCTGGGCTTGGACGGGCGCGAAGGTGGGGACCCAGGCGGCGCTCCGGTCCCGCAGGCGCGCGAGCTGCTCGGACGTCACGAAAAAGCCGTGCTCCACGGTGTCCACGCCGCCTTCTATCGCGTTCCCCACGCCCTCCGTGCCGGAGGCGTGCGCGAACGTCGGCTTCCCCCGGGCGCGCGCGGCCCGGACGAACTCCCCCACTTCTTCCTGCGTCATTTGCGGTGGCGCGGTGACGGCCCCCTTGTCGAAGTTGATGATCCCGGTCGCGAGGAGCTTGATGCGTTTCGCGCCGCCCCGGCAGCGCGCCTCGACGCACGCCTCGGGCGAGCCGTCGTCCTCCACGGGCTTGCCCATGAACGCGCCGTAGCGTCCTTTGTGATGGATCGCGGGCCCGGGGCTGTCCAGGTACGGCGGCGTTCCGCCCGCGGCGTGGTCCGCCTGGAGCGCCAGTCCCACCCCGTGCTTGTCCCCCGCGTCGCGGATCGCCACGATCCCGAGCCGCGCCAAGCGCGGGAGACGCGCTCGCGCGAGTTCCAGCAGCTCCGTCGCGGGGCGCTTCAGGTACGCCTCGCGCACGTCGGCCGCCACGGGGCCGCCTTCCAAGAAGAGATGCGCATGCGCCTCGATCAGGCTGGGCAGGACGCTCACGTCCGGCAGCTCGAGATCGGGCGCCGTCCGGGGGGTCCGGAGGAGATCCGGCGCCGGCGGC
>CAYHEI010000059.1:0-5888 GCA_964355385.1 uncultured bacterium
GCCACGCCCGCCGCGCCGGCACCGGAGGTTCCGGGCGCCACGCCCGCCGCGCCGGCCCCGGCGGCACCGGAGAGCCCGCCCGCGTTCGTCCCTTCGGCTTCGCCCGCGGTGCCCTGACCTGAACCTGCTCCGGCTCGTCGCGCTGGCGGCGCTCGCGGCGGCGTCCGCCGCCGCGGCGGACGCGCCGGGCGGGCTCACGGGGTGGCGCACGGCGCAGGGCGTGTTCCTTTCGTGGTCCGGCACGCCCACCGCATCCGTCGGCGTGTGGCGGAGTGCGGGCGCCGGTCCGTTGCGGCTGCTGGTCGTCCTTCCGCAGGGGCAGGGCGGGTTCCTGGACCTCGGCACGCGCCGCTCGGAGACGTACGAGTACGCGCTGGGGGACGGCAAGCGTCCGGACACGTTCGTGCGGATCCGCCTGGAGGGCGCGAGCGCCGTGGCGCGCGTGCTGCCGGGGCTGGTGACGACCTGCTCGGGGTTGATGCCGGGCACGCCTTTTCCGGCGAACACGCAGAACGTCTTCATCGCCTCGAAACATCCGCACGTGCAGTACTACGGCTACTTCCTTCTGCGCCCGTTCGATCCGTCCCCCCGTGAGATCCGGCTGGTCTGGCGCGACGCGGCCGGCGCGGTCTTCTCGGAGATCACGCAGACGGTCACGCCGAAGGCGGTGGAGCTCAACGACGGGACCGCCGGCCAGCTTCTGCTCACGCAGGCGATCGGCCTCCAGTCCGCCCTGCCCCAGAACGGCCAGCGCCGGGTGCCGGACCACCCGGGCCTGCACACCGTCGAGGCGTTCGTGGACGGCGCCTCGGTCGCTCTGTCCGTCTTCTACCTGCGCGAGGAGCCCTCCGCGCGGAAGGCGGCCCCTCGATCGTCCTCGGGGCCGCCCCTGAGCCCCGCCGAAGGGGCGGCCGGTTCCGCCCCATGACCGGGGCCGCGGAGCTGCTGCGCCGCCTCGAACGCGGCGATGCGGCCCTCGCGCCCGTGTATCTGCTGCGCGGCGAGGATGCCTGGTTGCGCGACGAAGTGCTTGCCCGCCTGCGCGCGGCCGCGGTGCCGCCGGCCTGGATGTCCGCCAACGCCGTGACGCTGTGGGCGGTCGACACGCCCGAGGACGCCGCGCTGGAGGAAGCGTGCACGCCGCCCTTCGGTTCTCCGCGGCGGTTCGTCGTGCTGCGGGAGCCCGGAATCTGGGCGAAGGGGGCGGGTGGGGCGAAGCGGCGGGGCCGCAAGGCGGTCCAGGAGGCGGAGCAGGGCGCGCTCGCTTCCTACTTGCGCGATCCCTCGCCCACGACCGTCCTCGTGCTCGTCATGAGCGGGAAGCCGACGATGGCGGAGGAGGCGATCGCGCGGGCGGCGGCGTCCGCGGGCGAGGTCGTCGTGTGCGACCGGCCCGAAGGGGCCGAGTTGCAGCGCTGGATCGACGGCCAGGCCCGGTCGCTCGGCGTCGCGCTGGGGGAGGGCGCCGCGGCCGCCCTCGTGGCGCGGGGCGGCGGCGAGCCCTTGGCGCTGCGGCAGGAACTGATGAAGCTCGCGAGCTACGCGGGGGCGGCGGGGTCCGCGTCGCTCGAGGACGTCCTCGCCGTGACCGGGGAACTGGCTCCGCCGAACGTCTTTCAGTTTCTGGACTTGCTCTTCGTGGAGCGCTCGCCGAATCGCGCGCTCGGCCTGCTCGCGCGTCTGTTGGACGACATGCATCCGTTGCAGCTGCTGGCGATGACCGTCACGCAGTTGCGCAAGCTCGCGCAGCTCAAGGGGGCGCTTGCCGCGGGCCTCTCCGATTGGCAGCTCGCCTCGCGTCTGCGCCTGCCTCCGCCGCTCGTGTCGCGGATGTCCCTCGTCGTTCGGCGGACGCCGCCGGCGCGGATGGCGGAGCTGCTCCGCGCCCTCGGCGCCGCGGAGGCGTCACTCAAGCTGGGCGGGGACGGCCGGACGGTGCTGGAGGGGTTGGTCCTGGAATCCTGCCGCTGATTAAAGAAGAGCGGGGAGAACCGGAAGGCTCTCCCCGCTCCGAAGAACGTGCAGTCGAAGGTCGCCGGACTCAGTACCCGTACGTCGAGTAGGCGGACCCCTTCGAGTCGGTCGTGTCGCTGTTCACGAAGATGTGCCCCGTGATGCTGTTGTAGCGCCAGCCCCGGCCCGACGCCGTGATGAGCTCGCTGACAGCCGTGCCCTGGGTCAGGTCCGTTCCGGACGGTCCGACCAGCGTCCCGTTGGAATCGATGCCCGAGTGCGTGGCCTTGACGGGCGGGATCGTGTCCATGTAACGGGAGAACATGTACACGGCGCTGGTGTCGAGGTACTCGGGATAGACGCCCTCGCGGTCCCCGTAGTAAATCGAGATGGCCGACATCAGCGAGTTGATGGTGCCCTTCGTGGCCGCTTCGCGGGACTTCTCCACCAGCGAGGCGAACTTCGGCAGGGCGAGCGCCGCCAGAATCCCGATGATCGCGACGACGATCATCAGCTCGATCAGGGTGAACCCCTGTTCTTTCTTGCGCCCGTGGCGCGCGTGCTGTGTCATGTGAAACTCCTCCTTGGCTGCAGACGTCATAACCACATTTCGAACGAATCAAACCGTCCCCGGGAAGAGGCTACTCGGCAGCCTTCCTCAGCCCGATCAGCCTAGCAGCGCCTGACGGGGCTGTCAACCACAGGATGCAAGAAGCATGCGCCGAGAAAAGACTATCTGGAAAGGGGTTTCACATCGCCGGGAGCTCGTGGATGTCGGCAATCCGGACGAGCGTTCGAAAAGCTGACGGGAGTATACGGCCGGGCTATTTCTTTGGAAACTTCCCGAGGAGATAGGCTGCCAGCCGCGACTTCTTACGGCCCGCGGCGCGCCAGTGGATGACTTCCTTGCGGGCGGCGCGATCGAGCAGGCTGGACGCCTCCTGCAGCGCCGTGCGGCCGGCTTCCGGCGTCGTCGCCGCCTTCACGGCTTTCACCGCTGATTCGATCCGGCTCAAGCGCGCCAGGTTGCGCGCCGTCCGGCGCTTGGTGCGGCGAATGTCCTTGATGGAAGACTTCAGATTTGCCATCAGGGATACAGCGTAACAACTCGGCGCCGGAGAGTCAACCACCATCGGGACGAGAGTGTCCGGAAAAAGGACGGCGCGCTCCAGGGGGTAGAATGAACCCGTGCACGGGTGGTTGCGAAGCCGCAAGGGCTATGTCGTGGCGCTCCAGTGGCTCCTCCTGGGCGTGGTCACCGCGTGGGGCGGAGTGACGGGGGCGTGGCGGACCTCCCCCGCCGTCTTCTGGTCCCTGATCTCGCTCTCCGCCGTCGGCAACGCCGCGCTGATGCGGATGCCCCTGCCGTACTTCTACCAGCCCGTCTACTGGATGAACCTGTTGATGGCGGACACCGTGTTCATCGGGGCCGCCATCTACTGCATGGTCGGCCTCGATATCGACCTGTATCTGCCGTACTTCCTTATCATCCTCGCGGCCGCGCTGACCCGAAGTCTCGCGCGCTCCGTGCTGGTCGCGGTCGGCGTGAGCGCGGTGTATACGTGGCTCATGTGGAAGGAGGGCGCCGGAATCGGCCTGCTGGATTCTTCCTTCCTCATCCGCCTGCCCTTCTTCATCGTGATCGCGATCTTCACGAGCTACCTCGCGCACGGCGCCCGGGTCCAGGAGGAGGCCGTCGCGGCCTCGCGCGCGCTCTCCGACCAGGTGTCCAGTCTCCAGCAACTCGCGGCGGGCATCGCCCACGAGGTGCGCAACCCGCTGACGGCGATCAGCAACAGTTTGCAGATCCTGATGGGCCGCCTGCCGGAACGGGACGAGGACCGCGATCTCGCGCGCGAGGCGCTGGAACAGGTGAACCGCGTCACCCGTATCGTCGCCGAGACGCTCGAGCTCGCGCGGCCCGCGACCTTGCACGGAAGTTGGGTGGACGTGAACGCGATGCTGGAGCGGGCCGTCGGGGACGCCCGCCGCCAGGCCGTTTCCGGCCCTGCGCCGGCGCTCGCCGTGCAGCGGCGGTCCCCGCCGGGGACGCTGCTGCTCTGGGGGGACGACTTGCTGCTCGAGCAGGCTCTTTCTAACATCGTCCGGAACGCGGTCGAGGCGATGCCCGAGGGGGGGGCCCTGGAGATCGCCAGCGAGGCGGGGACGAAGCGGGGCCGCGAGCACGTCTTTGTCCGGGTGCGCGACGCGGGCGGCGGCATTCCGCCGCACCAGCTCGAGCACCTCTTCCAGCCCTTCTACACCACGAAGGAGCGGGGGACCGGCCTGGGGTTATGCCTGGCCCGCAAGGCGGTGCGGGCGCATGGCGGGGAGTTGACCGTGAGCTCCGAGGCCGGGCGCGGGACGACCGTGCGCATCGAGCTGCCCGTGCGCGGACCGGCGTCCGCGGATGCGCCCTTGGAGGGCCTGCGTGCCCAAGCACCTGCTGGTCGTTGACGACGATCCCGCGGTCCGGCGCTCGCTGACCCGGGCGCTCGAGGCCGACGGCCTGCGCGTCTCCGCCGCGGCGAACGCGGCGGAAGGGCTCGCGCTGTTTTCCGGCTCCGCGATCGACCTCGTGATCCTCGACCTGTTCCTGCCCGACCAGCACGGATTGGAGGTGCTCAAGCGGATGCGCGAGCGCGACCCCGACGCGGGCATCGTGGTGGTGACCGCGTCGGACGACGTGCGCGACGCGGTCGAGGCCATGAAGCTCGGGGCGCTCGAGTACCTGCTCAAGCCGTACAACCTCGAGGCGCTGAAGATCCTCATCCAGCACGCGCTCGACCAGCGGCGCGCGCGGCTGGAACTGGGCGTGCACCGCCGCAGCCAGCAGGAGCGCTACACCTTCGAAGCGATGGTGACGCGCAACCCGGCGTACGCCGCGCTGGTGGCGCTCGCCCGCAAGTTCGCGCAGAGCCCGACCGCGCCGCTGCTCATCGAGGGCGAGACCGGGGTGGGCAAGGAGTTCCTGGCGCGCGCCATTCATCACGCGAGCCCGCGCGGGGCCGGCCCGTTCGTCCCGATTTCCTGCGCGGCGATTCCCGACACGCTGCTCGAGTCGGAGCTGTTCGGCCACGAGGCGGGCGCGTTCACCGACGCGCGCACCCGCAAGAAGGGGCTGTTCGAGCTCGCGGAAGGCGGGACCATCTTCCTGGACGAAGTCGGGGAGATGGCCGTCCCGATGCAGGCCAAGCTCCTGCGCGCGATCGAGACGCTCGTCTTCCGGCGGGTCGGCGGCACCGAGGATCTCACCGTGGACGCCCGGTTCGTGGCGGCGACCAACGTCGAGGTCGAGGGCGCGGTCGAGCGCAAGGAATTCCGCGAGGACCTGTACTACCGCCTCAAGGTCGGCCGGCTGCACGTACCCCCCCTGCGGGAGCGGCGCGAGGACCTGCTCGCGCTCGCGGACCAGCTCCTGCTCCAGATCTGCCGGGAGGTGGGCCGGCGGCCGGCGGGGTTGTCGGAGGCCGCGTCCGCGGCGTTCATGGCCTACCGCTGGCCGGGGAACGTGCGCGAGCTGAAGAACGTCCTGGAGCGGGCGGTCATCCTCAAGGAGGGGGACGGGCCGGTGGAACTCGCGCACCTGCCGCAGGAGCTGGTCGGCGGGCCGGGCGGACGGCCCACGGCGCCCGCCGCCGCGGGCTCGCTGTCGGAGGTGGAACGCGTGCACATCCTGCGCGTGCTCGAATCGTCCGGCGGCAACCACACGCGTGCCGCGAAGGCCCTCGGGATCTCGCGCACGACGCTCTGGGAAAAACTGAAGCAATACCGCCCTCCTTCTGATGAAAGGCCTTCCAGCGATCGCAAGGCCGGCGACCACGGCTAAGCCGCGGTCGCCGCCGCCCCCCCCCGCGCCGCGGGGGGGCCGCCGGGGGGGGCCACCCCCCAAACCGGGGGGCGCGGCGTGGGGGGGGGGGGCCCGGGGGGGGCGG
>CAYHEI010000059.1:5898-8911 GCA_964355385.1 uncultured bacterium
TGTTGACAGGACTAATCCAAATGTAGAGTTTACCCAAATAAACAATCTACCCACACCCCCCCCTCTACCTAGCGCGCCCACCCGGCCTCCGCGGGGGCCCCCGCGCCCCTCGCTCGCGCTCGGGGCGAACGCTGCGAGTGGACATCGACTCATCCGGTCGTCAGCGATGATGGGCGGGATGACGATGGTGTCCCGGGTCCTTGGCTACGTCCGCGACTCGCTCAACGCGGCGCTCTTCGGCGCGGGCTGGGTCGCCGACGCGTACTTCGTCGCCTTCCGCATCCCGAACATGCTGCGCGATCTCGTGGGCGAGGGCGCATTGTCCGCCGCCGTCGTGCCCGCGGTGACCCGGCTCGACGCACGCGGCCGGCCCGCCGCGGCGCACCGGCTCATCAGCGCGCTGCTCACCGCCTCGGTGCTCCTCGGGACGTCCGTCGTGCTCGCGGGCTGGCTCTTCGCGCCCGGGATCGTCGCATTGATGGCGCCCGGGTTCGCGGGCGTGCCGGAAAAAGTCCAGCTCACCGTCTCGCTCACGCGCTGGCTCTTCCCGTTCATCGCGTTCATCTCGCTCGCGGCGGCGCTCATGGGCCTGCTCAACGCCCGCCGCCGGTTCGGCCCTCCTGCGTTCGCCCCCGTCGCGCTGAACCTCTGCGTCGTCGCCGGGGGGCTCGTGCTGTGTCCCCGGCTCGGGGGCGGGCCGGAACGGCAGATCTACGGCTGGACTGTGGCCGTTCTCGCGGGCGGCGCGGCGCAGTGGCTCGTGCAGCTCCCGGCCGCCCGGTCGCTGGGCTTCCGCTTCTCCTGGCGGCCGTGGGATCCGGAGCTCGCGGGCATCGGACGGCTGATGCTGCCCGCGGTGATCGGCCTCTCGGTGACGCAGATTCACCTGCTCGTGAACACGATCCTGGCGTCGCTCCTGCCGGAGGGCAGCGTCGCGCACATCTACTACGGGAACCGCCTCATGCAGCTCCCGCTGGGCGTGATCGGCGTCGCGCTCTCGACCGCCTCGTACCCGGCCGTGGCGCGCGCCCTCGCGCTGCGGCGTCCCGCGCAAGCGGCGGCGACCCTCAACCACGCGCTGCGGCTCGCGGCCTTCGCCGTCCTGCCGGCCGCGGCCGGCCTGATCGCGCTGGCGCCGCAGATCACCGGATTGTTGTTCCGGTACGGGCGCTTCGGGGCGGACGATGCGGCGGCCGCCGCCGCGGTCTCCTCGGCCTACGCGATCGGGATCGTCGGCCACGCGTGCGCGCGGGTCCTCACGCCGCCGTTCTACGCCGCGGGCCGCCCCTACCACCCTGTCGTCGTGGCGGCCGCGAGCGTCGCCGCGAACGCGCTGCTCTCGACGTTCTTGATGACCCGCCTGGGCGTCGTCGGTCTCCCGCTCTCCACGAGCCTCGTCACGCTCGGGTCGGCGCTCTGGCTCGGCGTCCGGTTGCGGAGGCTGATCCCCGGCGTCGGGACCGGAATCGGCGGCGCTTTCGCGCGCAGCCTCGTCGCCGCGGCGGTCATGGGGATCGCGGTGTGGGGCGCGACGCAGTGGAGCGCGGCCCGACTCGGCGCGTGGGGCGTGGGCGCAAAGGCGGGGGAGGCCGCGTTGACCGCGGGCGGCATCGCGCTGGGCGCGGCGTGCTTCGCGGCCGGCGCCTGGGCGCTGCGCTGCGCCGAGCTGCGCGACGTCGTGCGCGCGCTCCGGCGGCGGCGGTGAGCCGTTTCCGCCTCCCGGCGGGGCGGGGCACGCCGTTCCAGCGGCGCGTGTGGTCGCTCGCGCTCGCGATCCCGCGCGGGCAGGTCCGGACCTACGGCGAGCTGGCGCGGCGGCTGCGCTCCTCGCCGCGCGCCGTCGGGCAGGCGCTCAAGGCCAACCCCTTCGCGCCGCGCGTGCCGTGCCATCGCGTGATCGCGGCCGGCGGCCGCCTGGGCGGCTATGGGGGGAAGTGGAACTCCCGGAAGAAACGCCAGCTTCTCGCGCGCGAAGGGGTCCGTTGCGCGCGTTGATTCAGCGGGTTCGGGAGGCGTCGGTCGCCGTGGACGGCGCGCGCGTCGCGGGAATCGGGGAGGGGTTTCTGGTCTTGGTCGGCGTCCGGAAGGGGGATGTCATCGCGTCGGCGGGCGCGTTGGCGCGGCGCACGGCGGGGCTGCGGGTCTTCCGGGACGGCGAGGGCAAGATGTCCCGCTCCCTCGCGGACGTGGGCGGCGCCGTGCTGGCGGTCTCGCAGATGACCCTGTACGGCGACTGCTCCAAGGGCCGTCGGCCGTCCTTCGACGCCGTGGCGCCCGGCGAGGAAGCCCGGCCGCTCTACGACACCTTCGTGTCGGCCCTGCGGGAGGCGGGGGTCCGGGTCGAGACCGGCGTCTTCGGGGCTCACATGGACGTGGCCCTCGTAAACGACGGCCCCGTCACCTTCCTGCTCGAGGAGGGTGCCCCATCTCCTTGACGCCCGCGGGCGGGTTGGGGTAGGTTGTATGAGCTTGACGGCATTTTAGGCAGGCCGAACCGACACCGAAGAGGAGGATCTTTCAGACATGGCGTACGTCATTACCGACAAGTGTTTGGGCGAGCAGTACGCGCAGTGCGTTGCGGCCTGTCCCGTCGAGTGCATCTATCCGGGCGACTACAAGGGCGAGAAGTTCATGGTCATCGACCCCGAGCTCTGCATCAACTGCGGCGCGTGCATGCCGCAGTGCCCGGTGTTGGCGATCGTCGAGAACGAGGACGCGTCCCCCGAGTGGGCCGCGGTCAACAAGGCCCAGGCGCCCGCGTTCAAGGCCAACGCCAAGGTCGAGCCGCGCCCCGCGAACGACCCGCCGAAGAAGCCCGAACACAAACTTCAATAATCGGGAACTCGGCCATCCATGGATGCCATGTGGGCGGTCGCGAGCTAAGCTCGTGACCGCCGCGGGGGGCCCCCCCCCGGGGGCCCCCGCCCCCCCCCGGCGCCCGGCGCGCGTCGCGGGGGCGGTGGTGGTTTTCGGTGGGGGGGGGGGCTGGGCGGCCGGCTGCTGTAGGGGGGGG
>CAYHEI010000059.1:8921-10969 GCA_964355385.1 uncultured bacterium
CCCCCTTTATAAAAATTTTTCCCAAACACCCCGCTTTCCCTTTATACCATTGTTTGCCTGGGGGGGGGGGGGTTGATACGGGGGTCCCCGCCGCGCGGGCCACCCAGCGGGCGGCCCGCGGACACCAAGGACTCCGGCCGATCATCTCTCTCTCCTTCTTGCTTGCCCTTGTGGCGGCGCATTCGCAGGCTGCATCGTTTCGTGAGGTCCTCGATCTCAATGGGTCGTGGAAGATGGTCGAGACGCGGGAGGCGGCGGAACATCTCCCCGAGACGGGATGGAAGGCGTTCGCGGTGCCGGGGCTGGTCAACGGGACGGGGCAGGGCGGGGCGTCGTACGCGTGGTTCAAGCGGGAGATCTCCGTTCCGGCGGAGTGGGCGGGGAAGCGGATCTTCCTGCGCTTGGGCGGGGCGCGCTGGGATGCGCGGGTGTACGTGGACGGCGTCTTCCTCGCGGGGCGGATCGAAGGGTATACGCCGTTCGAGGTCGAGCTGACCAAGGCGGTCCGGCCCGGGGCGATGCACTCGCTGGCCGTCCGGTGCCGGGACTGGAGCGCGACGTTCGCGCCGGGGTACGTCCTGCCCCCCAAGACCACGGGCGAACTCCGGTACTTCCCCGCGGGCCAGGTGCTCTATCCGATCGGCGGGCACTTTACCCACTTCGGATTGTGGGACGACGTGCGGCTGGAGGCGCGGCCGGCCGCATTCATCGCGGACACGGCCATTGTCCCGTCCGTGCGGCGCGGTTCGCTCGCCGCGAGCGTGTGGACGGACGGCGCCCTCGTGGGCGCGCGGGTGGGAGTGCAGGTGCTGGACGGCAGCACGGCAGTGCTGACCCCGCCGGAGGCGACCCTGGCGCGGGAGGGAACCGCTTTGCTGGCCGCGCCCTTCCCGGGCGCGACGCCGTGGTCGCCGGAACGCCCTCATCTCTATGTCCTGCGGCTGACGCTACGCGACGCCGGCGGGGCGGCGCTGGACGAGCGGGACGTCGTGTTCGGCTTCCGCGAGCTGTGGGCGGAGGGCCCGGACTTCTATCTCAACGGCGTGAAGCGGCACCTGCTCGCCACCTCGGCCTGGCCCTCCACGCAGACGCAGACGCGCGAGCAGGTGCGGGAGATCATCGGCCAGGTCAAGGCCGGGCACAACGTGGCGATGCGGTTGCACACCCAGCCGTGGCGCGAGGTGTGGCTGGAAGAAGCCGACCGCGCCGGCCTGATGATCGTGGACGAGGGGGCGTTGTGGTGCGACGCGTCGTCGTATGCGTTCAAGGACCCGCGGTTCTGGGCGCACTATCGTGAGCACGTCGCGGGGATGCTCCGGCGCGACCGCAACCACGCGGCGCTGGTGCTGTGGAGCATGGAGAACGAGCTGCTGCACTGCGGGGCGGGCGGGAACGCGCCCGAGACCGAGAAGCGGCTCGGGGAGATCGGGCGGTTCGCGAAGGCGTACGACCCCGGCCACCTGATCACGTTCGAGGCGGAACTGGACCCCGACGGCTCGGCGGACGCGATCGGCCTGCACTACCCGCACGAGCTGCCGGACTACGCGGACTACCCCGACACCTGCGACTGGCTGGACCAGGCGGTCACGACCGGGACGGGTGGCGGGCTGATGGGCAGTCGGGGCGCCGGGTTCCGGTGGGACCGCAAGAAGCCGTTGTACATCGGCGAGTTCCTCTGGGTGCCGTGGGGCGGCGGCGCGCCGGGCACGGTGTTCTTCGGCGACCGCGCGTACGAGAACGTGAACGCGTGGGATCTGCGCGCCAAGGCGGCGGCCTGGGAGGACCAGGTCCTCGCGTATCGCCGCGCGGGCGTCTCGGGGCTCTGTCCGTGGACGGAGTTCGAGGGCAGCGTCTCGCGCTTCCCGCTCGACCTCAATCCGGACGCGAATCTCCTCTACCAGGCGCAGACCCGCGCGTACGCGCCGCTGGCCGCGTACCTCCGCGAGCGGGACACGCGCTGTTTCGCCGGGGATCCGATCCGCCGCACGATCGACGTCTTCAACGACACGTCCGAACCGCAACGCGTGCGCCTCGGTTGGCGGCTTTCG